>NZ_LWGA01000485.1:0-657 GCF_001635235.1 Oleiphilus sp. HI0117
GAGGACAAAATGGCTATCCTCAAAGAAGCACAAGTTTTTGCAGGTATGCAGCTTCTACCCCTAAATAAGCGCTATGGAGATATACATGGCGAAAAGTATGCTTGGTTGAGAAAAGCCTGCGCTTTCTACCTTATAGGGGCAACCCGCGCTATAACGAACACAGGCCAATGTGGCCCAGGCACATACGAAGAAATTACTGGACTGGTAATCAAGTCTTGCTTGAAGACCCCTAACAACGACGTACTCGCTTATCTAAAGAGCGCTTCAAATGACGAGTGGGATAAAGAGCAAAAGGTCTTAGCATTAACTGGAGAGCAAGCAGCAGCTAACTGGGTATCAGGCAAGGCTATCCCTCACCACACTACCCTGGACGAACACTTAAGTCGAAACGGAATTATTGCTTAAATTCCAGTGACTGATAGTGAGATAATTTTCTCGTGCCCCTCACCTACCTGAATCTCTTTGCTGCGGAGGCAAACTTTCTCAACTCGCTCGACGCTCATCTCGACTTGCTTAGCAATACTGTCACTCTGCATGTCTACCGAGGCATCTTTTAGACAGCGAGTAATAACACCTTCGTCCATTTTGAATTTCATCCATAAATACAGCCAGACATGCGCCCAGAGAGAGATAATTATCACCAGTGCCAAAACAATA
>NZ_LWGA01000486.1:0-364 GCF_001635235.1 Oleiphilus sp. HI0117
TCCATTGTTTCAGCCGTATAGTCTAGGAACGTGTTGTCTTTAACATTGATAAAGAACTGTGCAGACGCTGAGTGAGGGTCCATAGTACGAGCCATGGCAACGGTGTAGTTCTTGTTGCTTAGACCATTGTTTGCTTCGTTCTTGATAGTTTCACGGGTAGTTTTCTGGTTCATGCCTGGCTCAAAACCACCACCTTGAATCATGAAGTTACTGATCACTCGGTGGAAGATAACACCGTTGTAAAAACCTTCTTTAACATACTGCTCGAAGTTTTTAGCAGTCACTGGCGCTTTTTCGAAATCTAACTTAAGTGTGATATCACCGTGGTTGGTTTTTAATAAGATCATGAGTCTTGGCTTTCCTG
>NZ_LWGA01000487.1:0-277 GCF_001635235.1 Oleiphilus sp. HI0117
CGGCGTTCACAAGTAATGCGACACGAGAAAACTGTTGAGTAGAGGCTCAGTAGTTATCTCACAGCGCATTGTTTGTGAGCGCTTTTTTAATGCCTTAAGAATTAGTAAAGCCATATTTATAGCGAGGGTCACAGCATAAACAAAGAATGACTGACTTATGCTTGGCCTTTAAAAAAGTAACTAGGAGATGTAAATGAAAAAACGTTCAATTAGCCTATTAAGCACAGCAATCGCTACGATCATTGCTTCGAGTAGCGTTGTCGCTGCACCAGAAACG
>NZ_LWGA01000488.1:0-618 GCF_001635235.1 Oleiphilus sp. HI0117
AGCTCTGGCTTAAATCAAACAACAGCAAAAGGTAAGCCGTATCCGCCAAGTGATTTCGATAAGGTCACCATATCGGGCTTAATGCCTGCTTCTTCAAAGCTAAAGAAGGTGCCAGTACGACCGCAACCCGC
This sequence comes from Oleiphilus sp. HI0117, assembly GCF_001635235.1. Lineage (NCBI taxonomy): Bacteria > Pseudomonadati > Pseudomonadota > Gammaproteobacteria > Oceanospirillales > Oleiphilaceae > Oleiphilus > Oleiphilus sp. HI0117. The sequence goes on from NZ_LWGA01000488.1 coordinate 132, forward strand.
CTGTATATCATCGATGATAAGCAGTACATCATGCTTTCGGCAGACTTTTTCTAAGTTACGCAACCATTCAAAACTAGCCGCATTGATACCGCCTTCACCTTGCACAGTTTCAACAATCACTGCAGCGGGCTTGTCGATGCCACTGCTGGAATCTGAAAGCACTTTATCAAGATAAGCTGTGGTATCAATCTCGTCACCTAAGTAGCCGTCATAAGGCACGCGGCTTACGCCGCCTAAGCTGACACCCGCCGCGCCACGATGATGAGAGTTACCCGTCGCAGCCAGAGAGCCAAGGCTAACGCCATGAAAACCATTGGTGAAAGAAATAATGTTCTGACGGCCTTTAATATTACGCGCTAGCTTTAAAGCCGCTTCAACTGCGTTGGTACCAGTCGGACCAGTAAACTGCATAACATAATCGAGATCCCGAGGCTTTAGAATCTTCTCATTAAAAGCCTCTAGAAATTCACCTTTCGCCTTGGTATGC
>NZ_LWGA01000489.1:0-287 GCF_001635235.1 Oleiphilus sp. HI0117
GACCAGGTTTGCGGATAAGCACACCAGCAACACGGCGGACAAAAAAAGTTTTACGAGTTTCATAGCAATCACCTTTGCGAACGTTGCCAACTAACGAGGCTTCTTTCGGTGTCACAGCTCCCTTCTAAAAAGGTTCCACCCTGACACGCACTTTTATTTTCTTACCCGGCTTCTGATCCATTCGGGTCTTATATCTTTCACCCTTGTAACGATACCATACATGGTAGCCGAGCACCTTCTCTTCATAGCTTATACGATGCCGGGTTTCGCAGCGCTGTTCATCACGG
>NZ_LWGA01000490.1:0-213 GCF_001635235.1 Oleiphilus sp. HI0117
CGAAACTGTTTTTCAAGAACACCGTATAGACGGCGAACTTTCTGCTTCTCTCGTAACTGGGTACCGTATTCAGACAAACGTCCGCGACGAGCACCGTGCATACCTGGAGCAGTTTCTAAGTTACACTTTGAATCTAGCGCTTTAGCGCCACTTTTCAAAAATAAGTCAGTACCTTCACGGCGTGACAGTTTACATTTTGGTCCAATATAACGA
>NZ_LWGA01000491.1:0-516 GCF_001635235.1 Oleiphilus sp. HI0117
AGTGTTAACAACATCCTTACGGGTGATGAAGATGCCGCTATTGCAGCCAACCGCTTCGGTGAAGATGCGACACTATTCGGACGTGTAATGAACTCCATGTTTGAAGGCAATGAGGCTATGCAGATTTCTCAGGTAACTGACGAAGATGCTATCTACGGCCTTGAAGCGATCGCCGAGCTCTTTGAGTTTGTCGACAGTAACGTTAAAGCGATACTTGAAACCTCTCCCGAACTATTCAAAGTACGTAACGCTGCTAACTCTATCTTCGAAAATTCTATCGCACTGAAAAAAGATACATCTACTCTATCGAACCAGTTCCAAAACCAGGCTGATGACCGCTTCTTTAACCCGAATACGGCTTATATCATTCTAGCGCTAATCATCATGTTGATTGTTTATGCTGGCTGGTACTTATACCGCGAATCTCAAAATCGTCTGCAAATGACGGAAGAACAGAACGAACAGAACCAAAACGCAATCTTACGTTTACTTGATGAACTTGCCGACCTTGCTGAT
>NZ_LWGA01000492.1:0-463 GCF_001635235.1 Oleiphilus sp. HI0117
GTAGTTGAACGTGCGAATGATCTTGCTGGGGTCTATTTCATTGGTCCTGTTTAGAGTAACTAGAAATGTTTCGGGAGCGTCGTCGAAGTTCTGCAGGATGTTCATGTTGTAAGTCACCATGGCACAATCATTAGCGCGCTGAGGAATATGATAATTCCAAGCCGCCCAGGCCAGTTTTTTCTTAGGCATGAGGCGAGTATCTGTATGCAGAGTGACGCTGTTGTCCTGATAGGGGATTGCGCCAAGAATCTCGCTCTCTTTTTCAGACACATCGCCGAGTAGCCGTAAGGCTTGATCGCTATGGCAGGCAAAGATGACCTGATCAAAGGTCTGCACAGAATGGTCGCTAAAGGTAATGGCCGCCTCGCTAGGGCTTCGTGTTACCTTTATGATATTGCTGTTAAGGTGAATGTTGTCTTTAAAACGCTGTGTAATCGGTGCTATGTAAGACTCTGAACCATTC
>NZ_LWGA01000493.1:0-801 GCF_001635235.1 Oleiphilus sp. HI0117
CAAACAGCCGAATTGTCAATAATAAGGCCACGCACCAGTTTAGCCACTCTGGAGGAATTAACGCTTATAACGAGATTGAACTGTCATTCTCTGAGGTGAGCGGTAACTCTGCTGCATCTGCCGGAGGTGTCGGTATTGGTCATAACAATGCTGAGGGTAGCTCAGTCATTATTAACTCGACTATCGCTAATAATAGTGCTGAATTGCATTCTGGAGGCTTGTACCTGAACGATGGCGAACTAGAAATCATCAATTCCACACTAGTACATAACGCTTTGCCGCTAGATAAAGATACTCGTGGTACAAGTATAGATAGTTCGAAAGGCTCAGTTGGTCTAAGAAATACTTTAATATATACAGAGTCAGGTTTTCAAAACTGTGTAGGGAATATAGAGTCTCTAGGTAATAATTTTGCTAGTGATTCTACCTGTGGCCATAACGCGGTGATAGACATGCTTCATCCGAGCTTGCTTGCCGATTCTAAGTTAGGTGAACTTAAAGACAACGGTGGCTATACACATACCATAGAGTTAGAACCAGAGCATCCAGCTATTGACGCTGGCGATGGACAATACTGCCACTCAGAAAAGATGCTCGACCAACGCTATTATGTACGTGCTGATTCTGCTTGCGATATTGGTGCTTACGAAGTCGGTAGCCGTAAAGCGATAGCCGGGACGCTGTCTTTTTCTTCTGCGAACTATGAGGTTAACGAAGATGGTGGTTTCATCACTGTTAAAGTCAGCCGCACGGGGGGGAGTGAAGGCGAGGCAGTAGCTTGGGTTTATGATACGGGGCTAG
>NZ_LWGA01000494.1:0-7123 GCF_001635235.1 Oleiphilus sp. HI0117
GAATCTCACTCATTAATACTTGATAGTGCTTTGCCTTGTTCTTCTCGACTTTTACATTGCGAGTGACTTCGAGCCAGCGGTTTTCCTGAGTTTTGATTAGCGCGTCAATTGCAGAGATATCATGAAATGAGGGGACCTCTGTGGTGAAGCGCTTAAGTGTTTCAGACAATGTATACAAAGTCGCTTCTTGCTCATCACCACCGGTTTGGATTAAGCGCTCCTGTTCTTCTGCTTCGAGCTTTTCTTGGGCAATTTTATCAATTCTTGCTTGGCACTCAGCTTGGTAGTGAGCAAATTCTTTGCGTTGTGTTTCGTTAGCACTGAAGCTAACTGCCGCCCAACGTTTGCTTAGGTTAAAAAGCTTGGCATCGTAGTGCTGAAGAACCTCGGTTTTTGCGAGGGCGGTAATGTCTGCTAGTGCTTTCTCTATATCTTGTTGCTGTTGACTTCGTTCAGCGATCTGATTGCGGATAGTGGCAAGCTTGGACTTGGCTATATGATAAACCGATTTGTCCTTACCCTTTGCCTGACTCAGCAGTGTGCTTAAGTCTGCTTCTGTTTCGATAAGCTCAGCAGCGGCTTGTCGGAGTTTTGCCATTTTTGCTTTTACTGCAATTTCTAGCAGTGATTGCTTATCTTCAATCCGAGCCAAACCGCTTAGGAAAGCATCTGCCTGATTCGACTTAATGATCATTTGAGTAAGTATTTTATTGTCAGTAATTAGGTCGAAAATACTCAATGACTGAGCGTTAGCCAGCTCGTATAACTTTTCTTCAATTAGAGGCTTTAGTTCGTCTTTAGACTGCGCGTGAAGCGTGATCAGTGCTTGAGGGTCAGTTAAGCGTGATGTGGCGCTTTTTCTGACGGCTACTTGTTCATCGTTTTGTGCAAGCTGAAGTAATATTTGATGATCTTCATTCTGGCCAGGGTTGAGCTCTTTGATTGCTTCAAGTCTGGTTGCTGTATGCTTGCTTTGCCATTTTGGTTTGAATAGCTTGGAAAGAAAAGTAGCCATGCTGGTATCTCGCTTATCTCTGTTTTTAATAATGCTCTTGTAAAGTGTTAGTCCTTTCGAAAAAGGAAACCGTTTTGTCTTAAGACTTTGAGAGTGCGAAAAGTCGAATTCCTACTGACATTGTTGACATAGGAATCTGCTGTTTTTCACGTTATAGTCTTAATTAACTGAACGAGCTTGGATATATTTAAACTCGTTCCAAATGTTGCACCCTGAGGCTTTTGTTAGCTTCAAGAGAGCAATAGGCTCGGGCATTCTAGCGCAGCCTCGCGTAAAAATCTCCACTATTCTCTGGTATTTAGCGGGATTCATTACGTGACGAGAGCCGTATAGGGCCAATATTGAAAAGAGTCGCAGGGCTTTATGGAAAAACGTGATAAATGAAGAGAGAAGCAGATCTCCAAAGTGTTAAAAATAAAGCCGTAGATCTTCTATCTCGTCGCGAGCATAGTGAACATGAGCTGCGCGAAAAGCTGCAAGGTAAGGGATATGAAGAGGCTCTGGTGGAACAGGCAGTTCAGTCGATGCTAGACGCTGGCTACTTGAGTGACGAACGATATGTGAGAATGATTATTCGTAGCAGCTATGAGAAGGGGCATGGGCCACAGAAAATACGTTTCAAGTTACAGCAAAAGGGTGTGAAGTCTTCAATGGTGAATGAGGGCTTTGAAGCGTTTGAGGGTGACTGGTTTGCCTTGGCTCAGTCTTTACGATTACGAAAATTTAGAGAGCCGCTCAATGATAAAGATCGGGCGCTTTACTACAAAAAGAAGTCTCGACAAATGCGCTTTCTAGCTGGACGAGGTTTTACGATGGATCAGATATCCTTTGCGTTTGAAGTGCATGAAGATGATGAACAATATTTTGTGTAACTCGCCAATAGATTAATAAATAAGAACAATATTTATAACAAGAGGATGTAGCAAATGATCTCAACCATGATGGATCAGCCTTTAACCATAACTTCAGTGATGGAGTTTGCTGACAAAATTTATCCCCAGCAAGAGATTGTCTCGGTTACCGCAGATCAAGCAAGCTTTCGCTATACCTATGCAGAAGCTTTTCAACGAACGCGTCAGTTAGCTAATGCGCTAAAAGGCTTGGGTTTAAAGCAGGGTGATGTGGTTGCAACGATGGCTTGGAATGATCATCGGCATCTCGAACTTTACTATGCGATTTCCTGTTCAGGTATGGTTTGCCATACGATTAATCCGCGCTTATTTGATGAACAGATTGAATACATTGTTGAACATGCTGAAGATCAATGGCTATTCGTTGACTCCTTATTTGTACCTAAGCTAGAGCAGTTACAAGAGAAAATGCCCAATGTGAAAGGTTTTGTCGTATTGACCTCAGAGGCGAAAATGCCTGAAACCTGTTTACGCAATGTCCAGTGTTACGAAACGCTTATAGCTAAATACGAACCAGAATTTGACTGGCCTGAGCTCGAAGAATCCACAGCTTCTGCCTTGTGCTATACCTCAGGTACTACTGGTAACCCAAAGGGGGTTGTCTATAGTCACAGGTCAACAGTTCTTCATAGTTATGCCAGTAGCTTACCGGATGCCTTTGGCCTTTCGCGCCAGGACGTGGTGATGCCGATTGTTCCCATGTTTCATGTTAATGGCTGGGGGATCGTTTATTCAGCTCCCATGGCTGGCGCAAAATTAGTGATGCCAGGTCCTAAAATGGCTGACGGTGAGACTCTGACCAAATTAATCAATGACGAAAAAATATCGATGTCGGCAGGCGTTCCGACAGTGTGGTTGGCCCTGCTTGCCTATTTGGGTCAAAGTGGTGAGTCAATTGACAGTCTCAAACGTGTGACGGTGGGAGGAGCCGCGTGTCCACTTTCAATCTTTAAAACCTTCAAAGACAAGCACAATGTAGATGTAGAGCATGCTTGGGGAATGACCGAGATGAGTCCGCTCGGCACTTATAACAAAATGTCAGCGGCTGATTTTGAGTTGCCGGAAGAAGCGTTTACTGAAGCCTTATTACGTCAGGGGCGTCCTATTTTCGGAGTCGACCTACGTATCGTTGATGAAGCTGGGAAGGAATTGCCTTGGGATGGAAAAAGTGCTGGTGCCGTGCAGGTGAGGGGGCCATTTATTACACAGGGCTACCATAAGTTGGAGGGTGAATTTGCTCCGGGTGGTTGGTTCGAAACAGGTGATGTAGCCTATTTGGATACCGAATCACGAATGCAAATTACTGACCGGACCAAGGATATTATTAAATCGGGTGGAGAATGGATATCCAGTATCGAACTAGAAAACTTGGCAATGAATCATCCAGATGTGGCTGAAGCGGCAGTGATTGGTGTTGCTCACGAGAAATGGACGGAGCGTCCTTTGTTGTTGTTGGTTAGAAAACCGAATGCAGCACTAAATGAGCAAGAGATCCTGTCTTTCTTTAACGAAAAAGTTGCCCGCTGGTGGATACCCACTGCTTGTGAATTCGTTGAAGAATTACCGCATACGGCAACGGGAAAACTCGATAAAAAGGTGATTCGAGAGCAGTTTAAAGGTTTCGAATGGAAAGAATGATAATTCAGGTCAGAGTAAAAATGCCTGTTTTTACTCTGGCCCCAATTTTTGAACTAAGCCTCTTGCGAGTTCCTTGTTCTTTTGGTTGAGCTTTGGGTCGAAGCCAATGTTCCCCATCCAGCCTCCACCAAATGATAAACACATGATGGAGTAGGCTGTTTGCTCAAGCTCTTTTTCATCTATGTTAGGGTTTAGTTCGGCTAGTTCCTGCTTTAGCCCTAGCAGAAAGAAGTCGTAGATAGACTTCACTGCCGCTTGTACATCTGGGTCGTAAAGGCTTACGGGTAACAAGGCAGCCACCAGACGTGTTGCCGGTAGGTTGTTAAACGCTTCGCTAAATATGTAGTCAAAAGCCGCTTCAAAACGCTTTTCCGGTTCAGCTACGTTCATGCTTTGTTGAACACTGTCTTCAAACTTGCTGATAATTCTCTTTACACCAGCTTCAATAAGCTCCTTGCGATTACCGACATAATGACGAATCATCCTCCTGGCCATGCCAGCTTCTTCAGCAACCATATCCAGTGTCATACCTTGCAGTCCTTTCGTTTCGACGCAGCGTTCAAAGGCATCCAGGATTTCACTGACTCGTTCTACTTTTAAGCTCTTTCTTCCCATTTCTCTTCCGTTAAATTGATGGGCCTATCTATGGCTAGGGATTCTAATGCCTAAAGAGATCTAAATCATTCGTTTCAATAATAAAAAAGAATATAAGTGATCATGAGTGGGAATTTATGTTGAAAAAATGCATTTTGGGTTATATATTCCCTTTAATGGGAATTTAAATGTTGTTTTAGTCCGAGGTGCATAGATGTTTAATAAGAGACGTATCAAAGTTCGCGGGCCTCAGCCTTCAGGTTTGTCGATTAATCGTGATGAGGCTGGAGTGCCTCATGTCAAAGCATCATCTTTCAAGGACGCCCTTTGGGGGAGCGGTTATGCGCATGCAATAGATCGTGGCACGCAATTGCTAATGATGCGGATACTTGGGCAGGGTCGGCTAACGGAGCTGCTTTCGGATACTGAAGAGTCTTTGGCAATAGATAAGTTCTTTAGGCGAGCAAATTGGTATGGCAATTTAACGCAAGAGTTGAATAAGCTCGATGTCGTCTCACTATCACAGATTCAATCCTACTGTGATGGTGTCAATGCGGGCTTTTCAGCCGGTGAATTTTCTTTAATGAAGCTCTTGGGTTATCAGGCAGAACCTTGGAAAGTGCAGGATATTATTCTTATATCGCGAATGACGAGCTACCTGACTTTGGCGCAATCGCAGGCGGAAGTAGAACGTTTCTTTATTGAATTGACGCAATCAGGCGTCTCTACAGAAGCTCTGGCTGAACTATTTCCCATTGACGTTAAGCGTTTTGACCGTGAACTGGTGGAGAGTATTCAGCTTCAGGAACGAATTGTTCCGCGTGAAGTGATCTGGAATCAGGCCTTGCCTAGAATGATGGCGTCTAACAATTGGGTTGTCGCAGGCAGCCGTACAAAATCTGGGCGAGCAATCATGGCCAATGATCCTCACCTGGAAGTAAATCGTTTGCCCAATGTTTGGTGTGAGCAAAGCTTATCATGGAGCGGCGGTTCGCTAATCGGAATGGGGATGCCCGGTTTGCCTGGTGTGTTGGTTGGTCGCAATAAGCAGGTTGCCTGGGGAGTGACTTATACCTTCATGGATACGGTAGATAGTTGGGTAGAAGATTGTAAGGGTGGGCAGTATCGGAAAGACGGTGCTTGGCATGATTTCGCTACTCGCAGAGAGGTGATAAAACGGAAAAAGTCAGCGGATGTTGAGCTTTGTTATTACGAGAATAAGCATGGCGTACTCGAAGGTGATCCGGCTATCGCGGGTCATTACATTGCTACGCGTTGGGCTGCTGCAGATTCAGGTGCTGCGTCTATTATGGCTGCCTTGAAGATGGGGGATATGTCTTCAGCTGCAGAGGCAATGGCTACCTTGGGTAAGATCGAGTCAGCCTGGAACTGGGTGATTGCTGATTCTGAGGATAACATTGCTTATCAGATGTCGGGTCTAATGCCTAAGCGCTGTGCTGGTTGGAATGGGTTTGTGCCAATATCGGGCTGTGATTCAAACAATGATTGGCAGGGTCTGGTGGATATAGAAGACTTGCCTTGTGCCTATAATCCCGAAAATGGCTATTTAGTCACGGCGAATCAGGATCTAAACCACCTGGGGCGTGTTGATCCAATTAATATGCCGATGGGGGATTACCGAGCGAGTAGAATTGAAGAGGTATTGGCGAGCCATAAAACGCACGATATCGAATCAATGAAAGCTCTGCAGATGGACGTTTATTCAAAGCAAGCAGGGTTGTTTCTAGATATTCTATTGCCTCTGCTGGAATCAAATGGTGAAAGAGGTGAACTCTATCAGATGCTTAAGCAATGGGATCACCGTTATGACCTGGACTCTATAGGCGCTCCAGTTTTTGAGGCATTCTATGATTTACTGAGAAAAGAAGTCTTTGGTTTGCAGAGGATAGGTTTGGGTGGCGATGTGATTGAGCACTTATCCCAGGATAGTGGATTGTTTATCGATTTCTATCAGAATTTTGACCGTATATTAGTGAGCGATAAATCTGCCTGGTATTGCGATATCACACGCGATGAAGCCTACCTTTCAGCCTTCAATAAACTCAAAGCACTAAAGGAGCCGTTATCGAAGAAGCATAATCAGAGTTGGGGAGAGGTGAATACTATTGCTTTGAACAATATTGTATTCCAAGGGAAGCTGCCGACCTTTCTCGGTTTTGATACTGAGTCGATACCCTTGCTGGGCGGGCGGGCAACGCCTCACCAAGGTCAGGTTTATCGTAGCGCTGGGCGTGACACCAGTTTCGCGCCATCGGTGCGTTTGATTGCTGATATGGGCGAGTCAAGCTTACATACTTGTTTGGCAGGCGGTCCTTCAGATAGTCGCTTCTCGCGATGGTATAAGTCCGGATTAGACGATTGGCGTGTCGGACGTTATAAAATCCTGGATAGCTGAGCTAGTCCGTGGGTGAGATAACTTGTTTTGTTAGCAAAGACTCGCGAAGTTGTTCTGTTCTTCGGTAGTTAACCAATAGGTCAGATATTCCTAGTAGAGAGCCTGAACGTACATTCAATGTTTCTGTATTAGCTTGATAAAGTACCTCGAAATAGTCGACAAAGCCAAATATTTGAGAATAACTTTTTGCGTAAATATAGCCCTGATATTGATGTGAAATCTCGGTGCGAGGGAGCTGGTTTACACTAGCAACTACATGTGGCCACGCCTTTTCAAAAGGCATGGATAGGGAAAACTGATCTATTTTGTGAAAAAAGGTACTTGCTTCAGTTGAGACGCAATTAGGCAGTGGTGGGCACCAATTGAGACTAGGTTCAGGATCACTTTGTTGTAGCGGGCTGACAGCGCAGCCACTTGTCATCGCTAGCAGAGTAAGGCTGACATAGAGAGCACAGTTCTTAGGCTTCAAGTGCTGTCACTTCCATAATTGCCTGGCGGAGTTCTGCGTTCAGAACAAATTTTGCTTCCTCTATTACACGTTCAACATCT
>NZ_LWGA01000495.1:0-269 GCF_001635235.1 Oleiphilus sp. HI0117
AGCATTGTCCCAGGTCTTTCTGCTTTCATAATAAGGGCAAGAATTAAAATAGCTGCAACGGCGCTTGCTGCACTGCTGATTATCAGTCGATAGACTGCGCCAAACTTCAGGTTCGATCACGCTTTCCCAGGTATCTTTGTCGCCATCCCAAGCTCCTGAAGCGTATTTAGATAGATACACCTCTAGCTCAGATTTATCGGTAGAAACGCTATCTTCCTGGGTTAGAAATAGCGGTAACGCAGTAGTATCGCTATTGGCATTATCAAGCT
>NZ_LWGA01000496.1:0-571 GCF_001635235.1 Oleiphilus sp. HI0117
TAATTGCTAGATTTGAAGGAGCATCTTCCGGAGCCGGCTTTTCAACCATTTCAGTGATACGGTATAGGCCATCCTTCATGCATTCGCCTGCAATAACACCATATTTATGCGTTTGGTCAGCAGGAACTTCCTGGATCGCTACGATACTGCAGCGGAACTGATTATATAACTCTGCCATTTGCTTAAGCACGCCGTCGCCGTTTTCATCTGCCGTACAAAAGTCATCTGCCAAAACAACTGCAAAAGCATCATCGCCAACCAAACCTCGACCGCTATAGATTGCGTGGCCAAGACCTTTCATTTGATGCTGTGGTGTAAATGAAAAGGTGTTATTTTCCATTAAATTCCGAATGGAATCGAGCTGAGCCTCTTTTCCTGAACCTTTAATTTCATTTTCTAGTTCGTAGCTAATATCAAAGTGATCTGCAATGGCTCGTTTGCCTCTACCTGTGACAAAACCCATTCGGTTCATGCCTGCCTGGTGCGCTTCCTCAACGCCATATTGCACAAGGGGTTTATTTACGAGGGGTAGCATTTCTTTAGGCATTGCTTTTGTTGCGGGTAAGAAACG
>NZ_LWGA01000497.1:0-454 GCF_001635235.1 Oleiphilus sp. HI0117
CAAGCAGTGCCGACGAGAAGATAGCCCTCGAACATGAAGCTGCCAAGCTTTTTATGCGTCACTATGAAAGGCTACACGGTCAAGAAATTCGGCATATTTGGCACAACNAACCAAATAAGCCAGATGTATCCTGCGAGTTGGAAGGCCTTCGACTCGATTTGGAAATTGCGCACCTATACGGCTCTGAAGCCGAAGCAATGGCGATATTGAAACGTGACCTGACGGATAAAACACGTGAAGCACTGCGCGAGCAGGCTAACTGTTCCAACGTGCATGAGCGTCTGCTTAGCGCTCTGAATAGAATACTGATGAATAAAGCCCAAAAGCACTATAAGTCCCAACGCGTATGGCTGATCATTCGAAATGCACACCCCGCATGGACATCAGAAGAAATCATCGCCTTAAGAGACAAAATCCATGTTCCTGAAGGGCACCCTTTCGAGCAGATTTGGAT
>NZ_LWGA01000498.1:0-218 GCF_001635235.1 Oleiphilus sp. HI0117
TGTTGCGGAATCGGGTGCAAGTATCGACGTAACAAGCGACAGCTATAACGCACAGGTTTCTGCCTGTGCGTTATAGCTGTCGCTTGTTACGTCGATACTTGCACCCGATTCCGCAACATTGGTTCCATCATTCAGACCTGATACCTGAGTTGAGTAACTTTCCAGGTTATCTAAAGCGACAACAGTTGCAGTTAACAGCATGTCGGAGTTATTGAAAT
>NZ_LWGA01000499.1:0-309 GCF_001635235.1 Oleiphilus sp. HI0117
CGAAGAATAATCCCGGCATTACCCATGAAGGTACTTAGGCGACCGATGGAATCTACATTATCTGCTTGGGTCACCCAATGATAATTCTTAACGCCGTCTGCTTGCGCCTGACAACCCGCCATTGGCGTAGGCAGGTATGGTAGTAAACGCTCACCTACAGCAACTGGGCCAGAACCTGGTCCACCGCCACCGTGAGGTGTTGCAAAGGTCTTGTGCAAGTTCATATGCAGCACGTCAAAACCCATATCGCCCGGGCGTACTTTACCCAAGATCGCGTTCAGGTTCGCACCATCGTAATAAAGCAAACCG
>NZ_LWGA01000500.1:0-578 GCF_001635235.1 Oleiphilus sp. HI0117
GTGGCGGTTTGGGTATGAACTCACTTAGCGGCTTTGATGATGCAATGGGCTTTCAAGTTTTTGGCGGCTATCGCTTCGATGATAACTTGATAAAAGTAGACAAAGTTAAACTAGCAGTTGAAGCCGGCTATATGACATCGGGTGATTTTGACTTCCGCTTTGGCGGCTCAGTTTCTGCTGATGGTATTTGGGCTGCAACGGTTGCAGACTATGCGGTAAATGAGCAAGTGAGCGGACTTTTAAGGCTTGGCCTTGATTTTGGCGATGACGATGGTTTGTTAATGGGCTTTGGCGGTGAGTATCGCGTTGACCATAACATTGCGGTTCGCGGTGAATACGTTATCAGAGATAATGTTAACAGCTTGCAGGTAAACATTGTTTACGGCTTATAATACCCTACCAATATAAGGCCAGATTAGTTTATCTGGCCTTATTCCTCTCCAGAATATTCATCAACCCTGTCGGCAGAGGACGCTATGCCTCGCTCACAGGCTACGATCTAAGCTTCTACCAAACTCTGCATTGACTAGGCTCAGGATCGTCTGCCTAAGGAAAATTCAATACTAGCGCTTAAGCCC
>NZ_LWGA01000501.1:0-283 GCF_001635235.1 Oleiphilus sp. HI0117
GTAATCAGATAACCCTTTTCATGTCCCTTGGCTTTTGCCTGGCTTTCGAGCAGTTGTAGTGCACTTTCTGGCAGACCTGCAAGTGAATCAACGTCTTCAAAATAGAGCGTCCAAGACTGTGTCGCATCCAAGACATTTTCCGAAAAGCTGTTGGTCAGCTCTGACATCTCCTTCTTCAATGCCGAGTAGGCTTCTTTTTCATCATCTTCCAACGCCACTCCCGACAACTTGAAGCCACGAAGAGTATGTTTGATTGACTGCTTTTGAGCTTGGCTCAGCCCAG
>NZ_LWGA01000502.1:0-7685 GCF_001635235.1 Oleiphilus sp. HI0117
CTTACGAGAAAGCGTAATAATATCCAGATCTTCTGCAACGGAACTGGCATCATCGTCTACATCCTCTTCCTGAGGTCTGTCTAGATCAACATGCTCCGTCCAGCTGAATAAGCTATCGAGCATAAAGATTAATAAGCCATCGGTCTTCTTGGCATCATCGGTGCGCTGAGCATCTTTACGCGGGCCACGAACTTTCTCAGTCTGGGCACCGCTGCTTTCAGCTGGCAGCTCTTCTTCATCTTCTTCAATCGGTGCAACACTAACCCCATGAATCGGTTCTGGGTAGAGCCATAGGCTAATCGGGAAAGGGTCGCCCGGCGCTTTCGGGAGTGTTTCGACGCTCCCTGGGTCTTTTAGTGCTTGATGTATCGCAAGCTCGCGATCAAGTCTTTCACCCTGTAATTTTTCCAAAGGAGGTCGCAAAGGCAAAACCGCGTCGACAAGGCGGAAATACCGCTCTCTTAACCCCGGTTTTGACTTTAGGATCTCTAGCGTCGCTTGCTGGTTATCGGTAAACCAGTGCGTCACTTTCGGTAGTTGAGCGGCCAAGGCCGTCAACCAGAAATATAAATCTTCGTTTAAAGCTTTGTCTTCAAATAAGGCATGTGATGTTGGCAAACGCAGACTACGTTCATCCTGCCATGCCAATTCACTTCGCTTATGCGTCCCCGCCATACGTTGAATCAGTCTACGACGAAATTTCAGCTCGCGTCCCATTGCACCTTCTATCACTTTGCCTGGGCTTCCGCCGAGAGCACGGTAAAAGGGTGCTAACTGAGCACTCAATTCGACTAAATCTACGCGCGCATCTTCAAACTCAGTTGAAGCTTGTCGCGTAACAAATCGATGCCAAAATTCACCAACTAACTCTTCCATCTAACACCTGATTAAACATCATAGATTATGGTTATGGAGTAAGGTGCAGCCCAAATATCTGACTGCACCTAAGTGGGGTCAATATAGCTGGCTAAGCTTATTCCTAAGTTCTAAGTTCAGCCAACTTGCACTTCACTTATGAAGCTGCTCTTTGCTCACCCTCAGGGATAACTAGACCTTGCTTATCGCCAACAAAGAAGCTTGCGAAGAACATGCCTACACCTGTAGTGAACATCACACCGAAGAACAAACGTACCCAGAAGACAGGATGAAGTTGTTCTTGAGTTGCCATAAAGCTCAGAGCATTTGCGTCATCTGGTAAACGCTGGAGAATAATCTGCCAGACGCCCGCCACTGTTAATGCCAAAGTAATACCGCACATTGCGATACACATTGTCCAGAACGACATACGCTCCAATCTCTGTGCTCTTTCACAGTTGCCGTGAGGGCGACCACGCATAATTGGCATTGAATAGGACATTATCGTCATCACAATCATTGAGTAAGCCCCAAAGAATGCTAGATGTCCGTGAGCTGCAGTAATCTGCGAACCGTGTGTAAAATAGTTCACCGGTGCTAGCGTATGAATGAAGCCCCATACACCTGCGCCCAAGAACGCCATTACCGAAGTACCTAAAGCCCAAGTCAATGCTATCTGGTTGCCATGCTCATGACGACGTTCACGAACCATCTTGAATGCGAACACAACCATCATGAAGAAAGGAATTGGTTCAAGCGCTGAGAAGATAGAACCCAGCCACAACCAGTACTCACCCGGGCCGATCCAGAAGTAGTGGTGCCCCATTCCTATCAGGCCGGTAATCAGTGCTAAAGCAATAATCACATACAACCACTTCTCTATTATCTCACGGTCAACGCCAGTCACTTTGATCAAGGTATAAGCCAAAATAGCACCCATGATCAATTCCCAAACACCTTCAACCCATAGGTGAACAACCCACCACCAGAAGAACTTATCAAGAACCAAGTTACCTGGGTTATAGAAAGAGAATAAGAAGAACACTGCCAAACCAATCAGACCTGTAATCAATACCATGTTGATCACTGTTTTGCGGCCCTTAAGGATGGTCATACCTACATTGAAGATGAACCCGAGACAAACGATGACAATACCAATTTTAGTAATCGTCGGTTGTTCAAGGAATTCTCGCCCCATGGTCGGTAAGAGTTCATTAAAAGTAATATCTGCCAAGGTGCTATAAGGCACTAGCAAATAACCTAGAATGGTCGCAACGCCGGCTGCGGCAAACACCCAAAACAGGATTTTGGCAAGCAAGGGGCTATACAGTTCAGTTTGACTCTCTTCTGGGACAAGGTAGTAAGTTGCTCCCATAAAGCCAAATAATAGCCAAACGATGAGCAAGTTCGTGTGCACCATACGTGCAACGTTAAACGGAATAGCACCTGCTAGAAAGTCACCAACGATATATTGAAGACCCATAATGAGCCCGAATACCGCCTGACCTGCGAACAGAACCATGGCGAAAATAAAATAGTTTTTTGCAACACTCTGCGATTCGTATTTCATAGCAACTCCCTAACCTTGCTTATTCGGTGGCCAGTCATTGTCATCAATGCGCGAGGTCCAGATCAGGAATTGAGAAACGTTATGTACGTCCTCTTCTGATAAATGGAACTGAGGCATTTGACGGCGACCTGGAACATTTAATGGCTGAATCGCCATCCAGTTTTGCATGAAGCTTTCAAATACCGCCTCATCACCGGCACCATATCGATCAAATACATTTGCAAGTTCAGGTGCAAAGTAAGCCCCTTCCCCCATCAAACTGTGACAACCGATACAATTGTTCTTTTCCCATATTTCTTTGCCCTTCACGACAGCTTCGGTAATATTTTCCCGATGATCTCGCTCCGGCAATATCCGCATTGTGTCAAAGGTCAGCCCGACAAGCAGCAGGAAGAAGAACACCCCACCACCATAATAAATATTTCGGGCCATTCCTTTGGTAAAGTTATCAGCCATGTTTGCCTCCTGTTTTTATCTCTTGCGCCGCTTTGAGTAACGGCTACCGAGCCTTTGAAAACCCGGTATACCCTTGACGGTCACCCCACTTGTAATGTGAACCCTCCTCCTTGATATGCTTTTCTGACATTCAATTATTGGGACAGAAAAACAAGCTCACGACTTAGCTATTACAAATACCGTACCAGGATATAGATCATTGTTTTTATTGTTATTTTTCTGATAAACCTTCATTATGACAACACTTTAAAGAAGTCTAAATGACACCCGTGAGTTAAAATGACAACAGAGAATTAGAAAGGCTTAAACAAGCCACACAGCTTCAATCGGGTCAGAACCATAGTCTCAACCAACCTGTTGGCTACACCCTCTCCGGCTCGTTGGCAGGCTAGTACTAGACAAAAATAGAGAGGGGGGGTGTAACCCTATAAGCAAAGCTAAGGGGTTACAGGTTGTGAACAGCAAACGGAAAAAAATCAGACTAGCTTTCTAGCAAAGACTCCCGCGCCCCAAACGCCGCCAAGAAAGGCGAATGCGACGCCGAAGAACACCATGATCAATGCCCGAGTATTAAGCACACTAAGGTCGCCAACACTAAGCATTGATAACATGGCGACGATAAACCCTACCGTTACGGCATTCAGCACGGGCGCACCGCTCTCCATTAAGGATGTAATAAAACCACCCAAAAAGAAGCTTAGCGCATATGAGCATATGCTGAGAAAGAACCACATCAGGTCTTTGTGTTCACCAATTAATGTGGAGTTTGAAGCAGCTTGACCGATATAAGAGGCAATTAATACATAGGCGAGCTGAGCACTTAGCAGGATCACAATGGTTGCAATACTGCCTAATATTAAAGATCTGAATCTCATGCTCATCGCCCTTTAAAGTATCATGTTAATGACTCGTGCCACGGGAGTAAGTGGTTTTATTAAAGACATTATACTTCCCCGAAGGCTTCGTCATCGGCAAGCGTTTCACTTCCTCAAGCGTTTGCGCATCATAGACAATCAACGCACCGTCCATATCCCAAATACTCATCAGGGCATAGCGACCATCTTTGGTGAATTCAATATGAGCCGCCGTCTTGCCGGGAATAGGCTGCAGTGTTTTAACAATCTCCAATGTCGATTTATCGATAACGTGCATAAGGTCTTTGTTTGGACCAAAGAAAACATCGACCCAGGCATAAGGTGTCTTCTCATGGCTACGCATAAAAAAGCCTGGCCCTTTTGTTTCGATATGCTTAATTGTCTGCCAGTTATCCATATCGATAATGCTGACCTTTCCGTCCTTTAGGTTCGGCGTTGCCATCACTTCTTTGCCTTGATAATCCCAAGTAATCCCTGACCCCAAGTGCGGCATACCCGGGACATCTAGCTCACCAATTTCTTTGCGGGCATCTAGCGAGACGATAATCCCCTCGCCTTCACGTGAGGCACCGAAGAGTAAGCTATAGTCCTGGTTAAAAAAGAAGTCATCTAGATAGGCTGACACTTTGGCCTTTCGAATCGGGAAAGGTTCAGGTGTAACAACGTCCCCCGCTTCTTTGTGATAGCTATGCTCCCAACCAACGAAACCGGCAGGAGGTTTGTCTTCATAGTTTATTTCCCAAACCTCTTTTATATCTTTTAAGGCAGCAATAAAGCTATTTCTTGGCGGTGCATTGTAGACAGCACTGACGCGCGACGTATTACCATCCTTATCCTTAACATCAATCACCTTAATGGGAGACAGATCTTTGGTATCCAGGATCACCAAGTTATTCGGAAGGTAATTCGCCGCCATGGCATAGCGGCCGTCACTCGATACAGCGAGGTTACGTGTATTAATCCCCACCCTGACTTCAGAAACAATCTTTAGATTATAGATATCAAACTTGCTCACCCAGCCATCACGTGAAGCAAAGTAAACAAAGCGACCATCAGGTGAATACTTTGGCCCACCATGTAAGGCAAAGTGGGTTTTAAAACGATGGATAGGCTCAAATGTATCACCATTCAAAACCGTTGCATGATGATCACCTAGCTCAACGACAATGAACAAGTTCATCATATCGGCTTCAAAAACCGGCTTTTCACCTAAGTCGCCAGGCTTGAAAAAGACTTTTTGAGACTGATTAATATCACTCAAATCCCACTTCGGCATCTCTTTCAAAGGCGTATAGATCAGATCACCCAAAGCTTCGATTTCCGCGTCATTAAGCGTACTCATAAATGCTGGCATTTGCGTCGCTACGCGGCCATTTTTAATGACACCTAGCGCTTTATTTTTTCTCAAGCGCTTGAGGTTCCCAGGAAGTAAAGCCGGACCCATTGCACCCAAACGATTCTCACCATGACAGGCCTGACAATGAGTTTGGTATAGCTCCTGCCCCATTCTGCTATTGATATTTACTTCGGGCTCAGACGCGAGCTCCGGTGAGCCTGCAATAGCAAACGAGGAAAATAGACTTAAGAGAAATAACAGCTGTCTCACAATCAACCTACCTTAGTCATCATCTGTTCATGCCTGGAGGCTTCATCAAGCAAAGTAGCCTGATCAAAACCTTCGGTATCCAAAGCATTTACCACTCGGCCAATAACAATCAGTGTTGGCGGCTTGATTTGGTTCGCTAGAACAAATTCTGGCAAATCTGAAATATTGGTTCGATAGGTTCGATGATTCTCTGTGGTGCCGTTACTGATTAGGGCAACCGGCATGTCTTCGGCCAAGCCGTTATTAATTAACTCTCTAGACAGTATTGGTGATGTTTTAATACCCATGTAAATCACAACAGTGTGATCTTCACGTGCCAAAGCCTGCCAAGGTAAATCCAGCGTATCATCCTGAAGATGGCCCGTGATAAAAGTGCAACCATGAACAAAATCCCGGTGAGTTAATGGAATGCCGGAATAAGTCGTACAACCTGAAGCAGCGGTAACACCTGGGACGACTCGGCAAGCAACCCCCGCATCCAACAGTTCCTGAACCTCTTCACCACCACGACCAAAGATAAAAGGGTCACCGCCTTTAAGACGAGCAACCTTCTTGCCGCTCATCGCTTTTTCGACAATCAACTGGTTTATTTGCTCTTGGGGCAAAGCATGGTCGGCACTTTTCTTACCCACATAAATACACTCTGCCCTGGGCGACACTAATTCCATCACTTCAGCACTGACCAAGCGGTCATAAATAACACAGTCAGCCTGCTTGATTAAGCGATGAGCCCTTATGGTTAACAGTTCAGGATCACCCGGTCCGGCGCCGATCAGAGCAACTTCTCCGGGTAGAAAAGGTCGTCTATTTTCAGAACCTTTAGCAAACAATTCTTGTGGGCGTTTTAGGCCAGCATTGGAAAAATTATCTTGATTCATAAGCCTCTCCTAAACAGCCTGAGGTGTAGCGTTTGTACTTTCAAGCAAGTGCGTATTAACTGCCTCGGCACCATCAATATCGTCTTCTGACAAACCAATTTCCTGATTATCCAGATAGCAGCCCGGGTCCTCTCCCCAATATTCACCATCACTACTGAAAGCTCGCACCCTAGTATTACCACCACATATCGCAAAGTAATCACATTTGGCACAACGTCCCTCAATAGGACGTGGACTCATGCGTAGCCCCAGCATTAATTCATCGTCGGTATTTTGCCAAATATCTGAAAACGGGCGTTCTTTGACATTACCCATGTGATGACTCCACCAGAAAGTATCGGGGTGAACATTTCCCAAGTTGTCGATATTGGAAATATTAATTCCTGAAGAATTACCCCCCCAGCGTTCAAGGTGCTCTCTTAACAGTGGCGCACGTTCTGGAAAACGCTTTTCAGCCCACTGAAGTAGGTAAACACCGTCAGCGTCATTGTTCCCGGTAACATATTCAGTCACCTTGCCAGAAACAACATCATTCCAGGCTCGGTCAAATAGCAGATCCATAGCTTCACGCGTTGTCTGAAAATAGGCATCACGCTTACTGTTGCGCTTACCACGGCCGGAATAGTTAAGGTGGGATAAGTAAAACTTCTCTACGCCATGCTCGTCCATTATATCGAGCAGCGCAGTTAAATCGTCACTGTTTTGTTCCGTCAGTGTAAAGCGCCAGCCAGCTTTAATACCGTTCTCTCGACAGAGTTTAATTCCGTTTAAGGCCGCATCAAAACCACCCTGCATCTGGCGAAATTCATCATTATTTTCACGCAAGCCGTCGATGCTGACACCGACATAATTAAAACCAACTTCAGCTATTTTCTTAATGTTGTCTTCGTCGATTAGGGTACCGTTGCTCGACAAGCCAACATAAAAGCCCATGCTTTTCGCTCTTTTTCCAATTTCAAAGATGTCGTCCCGAAGCAAAGGCTCCCCACCTGAAAGAATCAAGACAGGCACACCGTAAGCCTTTAAATCATCCATCACGGTAAAGACTTCTTCGGTGCTTAGTTCGCCTGGAAAGTGAGTATCTGCCGAAATGGAATAACAATGTCTGCAGGTTAGGTTACAACGCCGAATCAGGTTCCAGATAACGACGGGGCCTGGCGGCTTTCGCAATGGCCCTAATGGCGTTTGATCGTGCAGAATTTTCATGTACTGGCTAATTCTAAACATGGCACTTCGCCTTATTCTATTGGTCTCTGTTCAGGTCTTTTTAGCGCTAGGTGGCGCTTCTCTCTGACCGATTCGTAGACCGGTCTTTTTTAATATTTTGGTACTGTAGAGCACATCGCTCGCTCGTAAGTCATCACCCAATAGCTGATTGATCTGCTCTATATATTTCGCAACTTCTTGTTTAGTTTTACCATGAACCATGGCAAAGAGGTTATACC
>NZ_LWGA01000503.1:0-8229 GCF_001635235.1 Oleiphilus sp. HI0117
CAACCATGTTTGTTACCGATGTTGTAACTGCTGTCGAAGCGCAAGCCTTGGCTATTTCAGTGATGGCCAAACTAAAGGAAACGGTACCGGCATTGGTACCGCCGTATTCACTCGAGATATTGAGCCCCATAAAACCGAGCTGAGCCAGTTTCTTTAGATTCTTAACAAAGGTTTCCTGTGCCTCCCCCATATCAAGCTTATCGGCGATAGGCATCAGTTCAGAGCTGGCAAATTTACGTGCCATACTCTGAATCATAATTTGCTCCTCGTTCAGTGATAAGTCCATATGGGTTCCTCTTTTAGTGAGTTAGTGTTTGTATAATAGCGGACTATTTAGCAGCTAGGTCACGTGTAGCGACTTTATGATGTTCCCAAAATGCCGCGCTTGGTATTATTTTGCTGCCAAACGGACAGCGGAATCAATACGTATCACTTCACCGTTAAGTATTGGGTTCTCAACAATATCACGCACTAGCCTACCAAACTCATCGGGTTTACCTAGTCTAGATGGAAAGGGTAATGTTGCAGCAAGGCTGTCTTGTACTTCTTGAGAAAATGATTCCATCATAGGCGTTAGGAAGAGGCCGGGTGCGATCGCTAATACGCGAATGCCAAACTTTGCGAGCTCACGTGCAGCGGGAAGGGTCATTGATACGATCCCTCCCTTCGAGGCAGAATAGGCAGCTTGACCAATTTGACCTTCATAAGCCGCTACTGAGGCTGTTGAAATGATTACGCCTCGCTCACCGTCTGCGTTTTCTTCTCGGCTTTGCATGTCTGCTGCCGCCAGCCTTAGTACATTAAATGAGCCAACAAGGTTTACTTGAATTACGGTATTAAAAAAGTCTAAAGACATTGGGCCGTCACGCCCAAGAATACGTCCTGGACTGCCAATGCCGGCGCAGTTAACAGCTATACCGCAGGGCCCGTGAGTTTCGCGTGCTTTATTGATAGCTGCTTCAACGCTTTCAGCACTTGTTACATCGCATTCAATTGCAATGCCACCTATTTCTTCAGCAAGGGTTTGCGCTTTTTCGATTTGTAAGTCAAGAATCGCGACCTTGGCGCCGTAACTTGCAAGATAGAGTGCAGTGCCTTTTCCAAGACCTGATGCACCGTCAGTTACAATTGCGGGTGTACCTTTAATGTCCATTGAATTTACCTATAAGAAAAACTAAAAGTTTGATCGAAGACTGTGCGCCGGGCAATAGCAAATCAGAATATGGTTTGACAAAATAGGACGAAAACTAGCTAAATGATACATATACTATGTATAAACTTTACCTAAGCGGACGATATGGACAAGCGAAATTCAATTTCACTGTACTATGTACATGCACTTCTGCAGGGTGCCTTGAGGGCCCGAGTCGATGTAAGCAAGGTGATGAGTGATTGCGGTCTTAGTTCAGGTATTCTCTCTGTCAGCTGCTATGGGGGGAGGGATCGTATTTCATCTGAGCGAGTATCAACACTAATTCGTTCTATCTGGCGACTAATGGATGATGAGTTCATGGGCTTTACCGATCAGCCCTGTAAACAAGGTGTTTTTGCCATCGTAGCTAAACAAATGATAAGGGAGCAAACTATTGGTGAAAGCATAAGGCGGGCAAGCTTGCTCTACAGTACCTTTAGAAACGATATCGTGCTGCAACTTGAAAATACTACGGAGGGAGCTCGTCTTATTTTTCAGCCTGTACGGCCCGAGTTGGATACTGCCAATTTCCTCGTAGAGTTTTTTTTATTGGTTTGGCATCGCTTTGCAAGCTGGCTTGTTACTGAACGATTACCTTTAAAATATGTTAGCTTGAGTTACCAGAGTCCACCGCATGTTGCGGAGTATAGTTTGCTCTTTCCTTGTCACTGTAGGTTTGGTGAAACGCAAAACGCACTAGTCTTCGAATCAGCTCTTATGGATTTGCCTATTAAACAGGGCCAGAAAGAGTTGAATACTTTTTTACAAAATTCGCCAACCGATTTGCTGTCAAAGCCGGACTTTCAACGAAGTTTTAGTACTCAAGTAATGAATATGATTGTTGATGATACGATGCAGTTTAAGAAGCTTGATGATTTGGCCAGTGAACTCAATATGAGCCCAAGAAATTTAAGACGTGTCTTGGAAAAAGAAAACACTAGCTACCAACAAATTAAGCAAAAACTACGATGTGAAAAAGCGCTAAGCCTGCTAAATGATAGTAATCGATCAATAAGCGAGATAGGGTTGGAATTAGGCTTTGATGAAGCCTCGGTATTTTCTAGAGCGTTTAAAACCTGGATGGGCTTATCACCGCGTGCCTATCGTGATAAACACTCGATTGGAAGTGCTTGAGAAGAGTTACCCGGCTTCTTTTGTTTGCTGGTTATAAAGGCTTTCAATTCTTGAAAGAGCATTATCTGTCTTGCGGCAGTATTCTTTGCTGTCTTTTGCGTAGCTGAAAACAACACTGATTCGGTAAAAATGCCGAACTTTCACACACTCGGTGACGATGCCCCCAACCTTGGAAAGTGAAATATACTTACCTCTAAAGTTAATTAGAATGCGTTCTTTGGCCTTAAAGGGACGACGCGACCTGATCGCCATACCATAGCGATTGATATCGAGGCATTTAACTTCCTGTGAGGAACTGAAGAATTTTCTTAAGCCGACAGGTTGTATTGATATTCGTAAATCAGGCGCTTTATGGCGTCTTTTAATGCGGCGCTCTGCCCAATTTATGAGTTTAATTTTATGCATAGGTATAAAATGGTATGGGGTTAGGTCGAATCAGGAGAGGGATATTAAACGCTAAACACCCAACAAATCAACTTTCAACTGACAGCTGTTCTTATAGTAAATGAATATAGGTTAAATTGTTGGTAAAAATTAGTCTTGTTAAGCCAGTCTGTTTTGTTAATATCGTTTAGATACTTTGAACTAATGCTTTGCATGTAATCATTTTCATAATATTTAAGGGCTCACATTGAAACCGCTATCTACGAAACAATTATACAAAACATGTGATGATGCTGACTTGGGCTTTTCCAGTACTAAAGCTCTGCCGCCATTAAATGAATTTGTAGGTCAGGACCGTGCACAGGAAGCTGTCCGCTTTGCGATGTCAATGCCTGACTCTGGTTACAATGTGTATGCAATTGGCCGCAATGGCTTGGGCAAGCGTACGATGATCTTGCGTTTTCTAGATCATCACCGTAAAGAAAATAGAGAGTTATACGATTGGTGCTACGTTGCTAACTTCGATGAGCCTAGATCACCCAAAGTACTTAAGTTACCGGTTGGCATGGGCGCTAATTTAAAAAAGGATGTCGAAAAGCTTATGACCCGTTTGGTCAAAGGCATTCCTCAGGCTTTCGAGAATGATCAGTACTTTCAGCGCTCAGAAGCACTCAAGCTAGAATACGCTGAAAAGCAAGAAGCGGCATTAGAGAAAGTCGCTAAGCAAGCGAAGCGAAAAAAGGTAAAGCTATCTTTGACAACCCCTGGTGGATACCGTCTCACTGCAATGAATGGTGAAGATGTACATACAGTCGAAAGCTTTGAAGCACTTGCGGAAGATGAGAAAGATCAGTTTGATGATGTAATCACTAAGCTTGAATTAAAGCTAAGAGGGGTGATTAGAAAAATAGCAAACTGGGAACAGGAGTTTGTAGATAAGCAGCAAGCGCTCAATGAAGAGGTTGTACTGGGCGTTACACAGCACCTGGTTGAGTCACTTGCTCACAAATATCATAAGCACTCTTTAGTAATTGATTATTTGAATGATATACAAAATGATATCGTCAATAACTTAGATATTTTTCTCGAAGACAGCGAAGAGCAGGGCGCTATGTCCAATGCAACGCTTGAGAAGAAACTACCTCGTAGATATCAGGTTAATGTACTGGTTCAGCACAAGGACTCTAAAGAGCCTGTTATCGTTGAAGAAAACCCAAACTATCACACGATGTTTGGTTATGTGGAGCATGTGACCTACAAAGGCACGGTGTTTACCGACTACTCCTTAATTCGCTCGGGTTGCTTACATCGTGCCAACGGTGGCTACCTGTTGATTGATGCGGCGAAGGTGCTTGAACAACCTTTTGTGTGGGACGGGATCAAGCGAGCCCTGCGTTCCAAGGAACTGCAAATCAATTCCCTGGAAAGAGAAGTGACTTTGTCTGGAACGATTTCTTTGGAACCGGAACCGATTCCATTAGATGTTAAGATTATTCTCTTTGGTGACCTCGAAACTTATCTATTGCTTCAGAATTACGACCCTGAGTTTGAAGAACTGTTTAAAGTGACAGCGGACTTCGAAAACGAAATGAATCGTACGCCTGAATCACAGATGCTTTACGCAAAATTCATTTCCAGTCTTGTACACGAAAAAGGCTTTCTCCATTGTGATAAGAAAGCGGTGGCTCGGGTAATTGAGTTTAGCTCCCGCCAGGCTGAAAATCAGAATAAGTTGTCACTTCACGCCTCTGAAATCTCTAATTTGCTGCGAGAGTCAAACTACTGGGCGCGAGAGCAGCGTTCAACAATGATCAGGCAGTCTCACGTAGAGCGTGCTTTAGAAAGTGCCGAGCACCGCAATGGACGCATCAAAGACCAACTGTTTGATACGATACGAGATGGCTCTACATTGCTTTCTGTTAGCGGTTCGGTTGTTGGGCAGATCAATGCACTGTCAGTGTACTCCACAGCGGGTTCGGAGTTCGGAATGCCAAACCGTGTTACTGCAAATTGTTATTTTGGTGATGGTGATATCACAGATATCGAGCATCATGCCAAGTTGGGCGGCAATATCCATACTAAGGGGATTTTGATCCTATCGTCTTATTTGTCATCCTTATTTGCAAAAGATGATCTGATGCCTCTATCTGCAAGTATTGCTTTTGAACAGTCTTACGGTGAGGTTGATGGCGATAGCGCGTCGATGGCCGAGTTCTGCGCCTTAATTTCTTCACTTGCTGATGTGCCAATTCTTCAGCACTTCGCAGTGACCGGCTCAGTGAATCAGTTTGGTGAAGTTCAGCCAATTGGTGGCGCAAATGAGAAAATAGAAGGCTTTCTCGATGCTTGTGAGTTAATCGGCAGTGATCAGAAGCAAGCGGTTATTATCCCTAAAAGCAATATTGCCAATCTTATGTTAAGCCAGAAGGTGATTAATGCCGTTAAGAAAAAGCGCTTTAATATCTATGCAGTAACGCATGTTAATGAAGCATTGGAATTGCTAACGGGTTTAAAGACGGGAACGCTTAAAGACGGTATGTACGAGGATGGCAGCATCTTCGGCAAAGTGCACGAGAAGATGGCCAGCTTACGTGAGAAAGAAGAGAGTAAAGATAGCGAAGAAAAGGGTGCTCATGAGAAAAACGCTTAAGCGACTAAAGCGAACAGGTTTTACACTCCTTATAGTGACTTGTGCTAATGTCTTTGCGGATGACTTGCTCTCAGAAAAGCTAATGACCGAAGACGTGGTGCTTGAGGGGGTATTTGCACAGGGCGGTTTGTTAAAAGGTAATGTTAAGCCTTCGTACGACGTAAAACTGAATGAACGCGAAATTCGGCTTACGCGAGAAGGGGATTTTATTATTGGCTTTGGTCGCGATGCTGCGCCGGAGCACAAATTAACATTCAGCGCTCCTAATGGTGAACGTCATTCTCTAATTATTGATGTGAAGCAAAGGACTTATCCGACTCAAAGTATTAAAGGTGTTCCTCAAAAAACCGTGACACCCAGTAAGGATAAACTAGCCCGTATAAAACGCGAAACGGCGCTGGTTAAAAATGCTCGTAAAACTGATTCCAGCTTGCTTTACTTTTTGGATGACTTTACGGCACCTATGAGGGCGCCTATTACTGGTGTCTACGGTAGTCAACGGATTTACAACGGTACACCAAAGCGCCCACATTATGGTGTTGATTATGCTGGGCCAGTTGGGGCGCCAGTTTATGCTCCTGCTAGCGGTAAAGTTACGCTGGTCCATGAAGACATGTTTTACTCCGGTGGCACTTTAATTGTTGACCATGGTTATGGACTATCTTCAACCTTTATTCATCTAAGTGAAGTTGTCGTAAAAGAAGGTGAAGATATTGTGGCAGGCCAGGAAATTGCCAAAGTAGGGGCTGGAGGTCGTTCTACAGGTCCGCACCTTGATTGGCGTGTTAATTGGTATGGTACGAGAATTGACCCTCAGCTGGTTCTTTTGATAGCTGGTGATAAGTAAACTTAAAGCGATGGCATTCTTGCTGCAAGATGGTCATCGCATTCCATTCCATTATTACATTTACTTACCTAGTAAACTCAAACCGCATATACGAAGTACATTTCCGTTAAGCGCATTAGCATCGGGGCGGCTGAAAAAGCTCACTCCCTCTGCGATATCTAGCGGCAAGCCACCCTGTGATAATGCATTCATACGTCGCCCTAGTTCACGAGTCAATAAAGGGATTCGCTGGGTCATATCAGTTTCTATAAAGCCAGGTGCAATGGCGTTAATAGTTAGCCCCTGAAGGCCCTGGTCGGCGGTGTGTTGGCTCATCGCTTCAACATAAGAGGCTATTCCGGCTTTAGAACAGGCGTAATTACTTTGTCCGAAGTTACCTGCAATCCCGGAAATAGAAGATATACAGATGATGCGTGCATTGTTAGCAAGTAGCTTCTTTTCTATTAGCGCACGATTGATATCCAGCACCCTGGACAAGTTGATGTTTATCACTTGATCCCAAAAGTGCTCTGGCATGTTAGCAATAGTCTTGTCGCGAGTAATGCCAGCGTTATGAACAATGATATCTATTACGCCGAGTTGCGCACCAATAGTATTGCATATAGAGTCGACCGAGCTTTCTGCGCTTAAATCCAATGCAACACTGTGTCCAGAAATCTCTTTAGCGAGAGCTTGTGTAGCACTTTCATTGGCAGGTATATCCAGGCAGACGACTGTTGCACCATCGCGCGCTAATGTTTTTGCGGTGTGATAGCCAATCCCCTGAGCAGCTCCAGTTACAAGAGCAGTTTTGCCGAGTAGTGGCTTAGCCTGGTCTGTTCTTTTCTGCTTGGTTGCTTTGTTGCAAAGCTGAATAGATTGTCCGCTTATGTAGGCTGACTTGGGCGAAAGGAAAAACCTGAGAGAGCTGTCTAGATATTTCTGAGCGCCTTTTTCCAGGTAAATAACATTGCTGGTGATCCCTTTTTTACCACACTCTTTAGCTAGCGATTTTGCAAACCCTATTAAGGAGCCTTGCAAAGAAGCGCTTTCCGGTGATTCAAGTTGCGAAGGTGATTGCCCAATAATGACAAAGCGTCCATTAATACTAATTTTCTTAACGGAACGAGTAAAGACGCTGTACAATTGCTTCAGTTCTTGGCTTGTTTTTATTCCCGTCGCATCAAAAACTAAAGCTTTAAACTTGTGATCTTCAAGGTTGTCGATCTGAATTTCTGTACATTTAGCTTTATAACTCGTAGGTGCGGCCGATAAGTTTAGTGTCTCGGTATTAGAGCGTGCACTAAACAGGGTAATGTTGTCGGAGTCGAGAGCCTTAAATACACTATTAGTCGCAAAATTATGCTTAGTCGCGGCAAGCAGGATTTTACCGCTAATATTATATAAGCTTTCGTGTTCGCTACGAGCAAGATTAAGAGGTTTAGGCAAGTTCAAAGCTTGGATGATTGGCTGTGTATACTGAGAGTTCGCAAGCTTTAGATATAGATCACTCATGTCGACTTTTTACCCTTTAAAAAATAACAATAGAGCCTCGTGCGCGGCATGCGCTAGTGTAACGCAAACTATTATAATATCTTACAAAAAATCTATTTTTCTTGAGATAACGTTTTATGACGACACATGACAATTCCTTGAATAACGCTGACCAATATGCGCAGCAGTGGATAAATGATCTGCGCAAGCGCAATAGCCTGCTTAACGGTACGTGGATAGTCACTCTTATCATGGCCTTGGCTTTCGGGCTCTCAGCATTTTATTTTTATCACCAGGGTCAAACTGCACTCCTGGACAGCGTCTTATCTAAGCAAGAAATAGGTAAGCTCGAACTTCAGCTTAAAAATCAGCAAGCCAAAATGTCTACGTCTGGACAATCTCTTGCTGAAACCAAAGCTGAGCACGAGCGTTTGACAAGAGAAAACCAGGCTCAGCAGGAAAAAATACAGGAGTCGGAGGGTGCGCTTGCGGTCAATCAGGATATTATCGACAACCTGAACTAACAACTCGCTTTGCTTAAAGAGGAAA
>NZ_LWGA01000504.1:0-595 GCF_001635235.1 Oleiphilus sp. HI0117
TCTCCCTTGTTTTTTATCACTTGGAATCTAAACCAATGAGGGTGTTTTTTCCTGGTGGAAAACCCGAGCATGATGACCCTGAATTCATTGCTGAACATGTATGTCATTTACTGAAAAATGGAGTGTTCCAATGAGTCTACGATTAGTAACACGATTATTAGCTGTTCTTGCAGCCGTCAGCATAGCTACGGCTTGCGGCGAGCAAAACGATACACTTCGTACCCAACTAGTGGCCGCCAAGCCAATTGAGGTCGATGCTCATCATGTTAAAGAAGATCTAGTGCCTCGATTTTATTCGGCAACAGGGTACACCAATGTATCTCGCAGTATCGAAATCAGTACTTCGCAATCGGCAACGATTGACGAACTGACAGTAAAAGAGGGTGACATGGTGTCTCAAGGTGATTTGCTAGTAGCCTTGGATGAAACCGAATTGCTTACCTCTATTCGTCGAGCAGAGAGTGCTATCGAATCAGCCAAAATTCGATTAAAGGATATGGCACATGATGTAGATAATGCTCGTCAACTGCGCGAAAAACGCGTGATTACTGTGGAACAACTTCGCAAGGCAAAAGTGCAACACAATCTTGCGGAA
>NZ_LWGA01000505.1:0-379 GCF_001635235.1 Oleiphilus sp. HI0117
CAGTGATCAGTAAGAACAATAATATGGTTTCTGTAAACGCTGCAATCGAAGTTGATTTGACGGGGCAGGTGAATGCAGAGCATATGAATGGTCAGCAGTTTTCAGGCACCGGAGGGCAGTTGGATTTTGTGAGGGGGCTTATATGGCCGAGAATGGCCGTTCTTTTATCGCGCTTCATTCTACAGCAAAAAAAGGTCAGGTGAGTCGAATTGTCCCACGCATAGAGGGTGGGGCTGTGACCGATACCCGTATGGATACGCATTATATTGTGACGGAAAATGGCTGTGTAGATTTAAAGGGTAAATCTTTAAGTGAAAGGGCTGAGCTACTAATACAGCTGGCGCATCCCAGGTTTCAGCAAGAGTTGATCGATAGTGCC
>NZ_LWGA01000506.1:0-587 GCF_001635235.1 Oleiphilus sp. HI0117
TTTATTTATTAACGAATCTTGGGGATACCATGGCGCTGAAGTCCACGATCTATAAAGTTACTTTGCAACTAAGTGACTTTGATCGAGATCATTACCAAAGCTACTCGCTTAATGTTGCACTTCACCCATCTGAAACCATTGAACGTATGTTGCTTCGTTTGCTTGCTTTTTCATTGTATGCAGATGAAGCGCTAAGTTTTACCAAGGGTTTATCGACTGATGATGAGCCGGATATCTGGCTCAAGTCTTTATCCGACGAAATAGAGTTGTGGATCGACTTGGGCTTACCTGATTTAAAACGTATCCGTAAAGCTTCAGGTCGCTCAGATAAAGTTGTTGTATTGGCTTATGGCGGACAAAAGGTTGCCCCCTGGTTCGACGGGTTAGCAAAGGATTTGAAGCGTATAGCTAATTTGTCTGTCTTGCGTGCAGAGATGGCTGATATCGAGCCACTGCTTGCGCATGTCGAAAGAACGATGGAGCTCGTTGTGATGATTCAGGATGGAAGTTTGAATGTAAGCTTGGGGGAGAGTGTTGTTGACTTGAATATCGAGCGGCTGCTTGGCGAGGAATAATTGTCTTTTGCG
>NZ_LWGA01000507.1:0-553 GCF_001635235.1 Oleiphilus sp. HI0117
TTGCGAGAAGAGTCCTTCCGCTTGGTGGGCGAAGGAACAGGGCGTGAACGTGATCTCGATGAGTACGATGCCCACTATATGCACATCGTCCTTTGGGATGAAGAGCAAGGTGAGGTGGTCGGCGCGTATCGCCTAAGAGGTACTGATCAGCTCGATGTACAGGAAGATTCTGATCGGCTGATTGTTAATTCTCCTCTTTATACTGCGAGCTTATTCGACTACTTACCAGCATCGCGTAGCATTCTAGAGCATGGGTTGGAGCTGGGCCGAAGTTTTGTTCAGCCACAATACTGGGGTTCCAAAAGCCTGGAATATTTGTGGTATGGCATCGCAGCCTTTCTTAGGCTACACCCTCAATACCGTTACTTGTTCGGCGCAGTAAGTATTAGCAATACCTTATCTGCACCAGCTAAAGACTTACTTATCTATTTCTATCAGCACTACTATGGAACTGAGACAAAGTATCTAGTCTGTCATCACCCATACCAGCTAAGTGAGGCTTCAAAAAAGCACCTAGATCAATTTTTTGAAGGTTTAGATCTAAAGGAAGGCT
>NZ_LWGA01000508.1:0-4398 GCF_001635235.1 Oleiphilus sp. HI0117
ACCTGAACCTACAGAACCAAGAGAAAGACCGTTAAGCTCTTTGTCTTTTTCTACTTCATAACCAGAGTATTTGATCGCAACGTAAGTCAGTGTTCCACTGTTATCGTCCGCAATCGTTACACCAGCGTCAGGACCATAAGACTGAGTACCAGCTTCATAAGTACGCTCGCCTTTGTTGTTGGTAGATTGACCAAGGATAGTCAAGCCACCCCATTGACCCTGCTCGTCACCAGTATTAAGACCAGCAACGTCTTGAGCAGACGTAAAGATGATTGGGTTTGACTCTGTACCTTGAGCATCAATCATTGCACCACGGTTTATCGCTAGGTAAGAGTTACCTGAAGCACCGAAAAGTGTTGTTCCAGCTTCAATAGTAAGCGTAACACCGTCAACAACATTCACTTCACCAGTGATTGCATACAAGCTATCGCTAGTTAGTGTTGTATCGCTTGTGATGTCGCCACTAATAACTGAAACAGCCTGATCGTTAACCTCTGCCAATGCCCATTCGAAGATGCTCAAATCAACACCAGTTACAGCGTTGTCAGCATCAACTTCTGCAGCAAATGCTACACCAGAAGAGTCTAGATATGCTTCGTCAACCATATCACCAGAAACACCGACTGTTTCATGTACATCACCAAGTGCACGGAAAATGTCACGTGTACCTTCGTCACGATAGATACCCTTACCACTAGTGATGATACCGTCAGCACCGATGTCGCCTGTTACAGCATCATCAATCACTAACTCAACTGCGTCATTCTTGATCGCGATACCAGCACCTGCTGTTTCAATTTCATCACCAGTTACAGCAGTATCACTTACACGGATTGCTGCGATGTCTGCAATGTAGTCAGCTTCAGTGTACTCTTCGGTACCACCTTCACCGTCATCAACCTGTGTACCAATTAGTGATGCATCAGCACTTGAAGACTTAACATTAACTTGCACGTTGTCAAATACGTAGCCTGTACCTTCACGAAGACGAATAGCGCGACCGATTGTATCTAGTGTTGCATTTTCAAGCGTTGGCTTAGCAATTGGTGTGCCTGAATCGTCAGTGCTGTGCGAGTCAGCTTCGATTGCACGTGAGTCAATCTCATCATCAACAACAACTTGCTGAACGTAAA
This sequence comes from Oleiphilus sp. HI0117, assembly GCF_001635235.1. Classification (NCBI taxonomy): domain Bacteria; kingdom Pseudomonadati; phylum Pseudomonadota; class Gammaproteobacteria; order Oceanospirillales; family Oleiphilaceae; genus Oleiphilus; species Oleiphilus sp. HI0117. Next base: position 1,134 of record NZ_LWGA01000508.1, read on the forward strand.
CGTTTGAAAGAGTGCCGATATAACCCTGGTCAGTATCGATTGAATCATCACCTGCGTTGTAGATGTACAGACCATCAACATCAACCGTACCACCCCAAAGCTCAATACCATCATCTGCAGAACCAACGATAGCGATGTTGCTAATTTGAGTACCGCTACCAACTGAACCTAGAGACAAACCATTTAGCTCTTTGTCTTTTTCAATTGCGTAACCAGAATATTTAATGATCACGTAGTCAAGAATACCGCTGTTATCCGTTGCATCTGCTACGCCATTGATTGGGCCATATGCCTGCGTGCCAGCTTCATAAGTGCGCTCGCCTTTATTGTTTTCAGAGCTACCTAGAATTGTCAGACCACCCCATTGACCCTGATCATTCTGACCAGCAGTGCCCGCGATATCCTGTGCAGAAGTAAATATGATTGGGCTATTTTCAGCACCTTCAGCAAAAATCTGCGCACCACGGTTAATAGCAAGGTAAGAAGAACCTGTCGCACCGTACAACGTCGTACCAGCAGGAATTGTTAAAGTAGTCCCGTCTAAGAAGTTAACTTCGCCGTCGATCTTATAAGTTTGACCAGCAAGTAGTGTTACATCCTCTGCGAAGTCACCTTTCAAAGTTAGGTTTTCTGCAACGTAGTCAGCAGTAGCGGTAGAAACAGAAAAGCCTGAAGATGAGCTACCACCACAACCAGTGAGAGCAACTGCAGACATTAAAACACTAGCACTTGCTAAAGTTTTTAAATTCGAAAGCTTAAAATTCATATTGTGTATCCACATTGTTATTAAGGCGTTATTGCATAAATAATTTGAACCACGGGAACGATATAAATATTTGATGACAGTCAGATTACAGTTATGCTTCATGTTTATGACAATTGATTGACAGCGACGAAGCTGTAAAATTAACGCAACACCAGACCGGCGAACCAACCCAAGCCCTTACTAGGTTAAGTAATGATTGATAATGAAATTAGTATCGGCCTAAGCAAGCCTAAAACACCTACAAACGTAGCTGTCGTTCTTCGAGCGGCCTATTGCTTCAATGCAAAGCACGTCTATTTTACCGACAAAGATGGGCGCTATAACCGAGCAGCGCGCTTCCATACTGACACTCAAAAGAGCGAAGAAAAAGTTAGCCTTAGCGAAGTAGATAACCTAGCTGATGCAGTGCATGACGACTACAAACTAGTATGCGTAGAGCTGGTAGAAGGTGCGACACCCCTACCCCAATTTAACCACCCTAACAAGGCATTTTATGTCTTTGGTCCTGAGGATGGCTCATTAAGCCAGGAGATTATTGACCGCGCAGATGAAACTGTTTTCATACCAACTACCGGCTGCCTGAACGTGGCGATGTCAGTTAATATCGTACTTTATGATCGCATTTCTAAGTACGACCAAAACTTTGGCGATGAGCTCATCAAAAAAAGCCGGAACTTTAACAACAGGCTCACGCTTAAATAGCAATCAATTACAAATAAAAAAGGGAGTGAACATAATTCACTCCCTTTTTTATTAAACATTAAGCTATTAGCGCTGGCTTACATGCAGCGCATCTTCTAACACATCTAGCTCAAGCTGCTTTTGCTCAAGCGCTTCACTAAGGCTGTGATCAATCTCTTCTTCACCCATTGGGATAAGCCCAATTTCGGTCAATAAACCATCCTCACCAATAATATCGACATTCAAGAACATCTCGATATATTCCTTAATTGCTGGAACCTTCTCAATATGATCATTCTTAACGTAGAAGAACAGGCTTCTTGAAATTGGATAGTCCTTACTGGCAATGGATTCGCTGCTAGGCGATACATTATCAATATCAACACCAGCAATCGTGTCTTCGTTTTCAGTCAAGAAGCTGTAGCCGAAAATCCCTAGCGCTAGTTTATCTTTAGTTAACTGCTTAACAATCAAGTTATCGTTTTCGCCACTAGGTATGTAAACACCGTCAGAACGAATGACACGATAACCCTTTAGACCAGCATCACGATAAACCTTCATTTCTTCAGTTTGGTACTGAAGGACAATCTCTTCAAATGCGTCTCGTGTACCCGAACTGATTGGCGGGCCGTAAACCGTAATCTTACGATCTGGTAGTGCCGGATTGATTTGATTCCAATTTGTATATGGGTTGTCGATTAGTGCCGTGCCTTCTTTGTTAGGCACCTTTTTCGCCAAAGCAAGCAGCATGTCTTTCTTTGATACATTGAAAGGCTTATTGGCTTTGGATTGAGCCAAGACAATACCATCATAACCAAACATAACTTCGGTAATATTGCTTACGCCATTACGTTCACAAAGATGAAGCTCTTTGATTTTTATGCGACGACTTGCATTGGTGATATCCGGAGAATCCAGGCTGTTATCAGTGCAAAATAGCTTCATGCCACCACCAGTACCCGTTGATTCCACCACAGGCGTAGGGTATCGAGACACGCTACCAAACTCTTCGGCCACGAAGCTTGCGAAAGGATACACTGTGGAACTGCCCACAATTTTGATTTGATCACGCGCTTGAACTGAGAATGTAAACACGCACAGCGCAATTAGGCTCGCTAGCTTTGCCATAGTTACCTCTATAATTACTGGATAATAAAATTAGAACCGTATTCCGCACTGCTAACCAGCGAGTACCGTTTCTCTTGCGCCCTATTATCAACGACAATTATTTCATTTTTATTACGATCAAACCTGATACTTTCTACCTCGGGTAAAAGAGGTTGCACTCCCTTCATAGCAGACGCCCTGATAGGCTCAAACTGACCAACATACTTACGATTCTTCTTTTGGACTTTTAAGCATTCTTTACCATACACAGTATCAATATAAGTAAACGACGCTTCACAAGAACCATTCGAAACTGCACCCTTTTTATACAGCTTACTAAAATCGACTTTCTTTAGTTTAAACTTCATCGTTAAGGCGCTTGATTTACCTAGTTCAACCAAGGAAATCGAACCATCTGAAGTCACTACGTACAATGAGCCTTTAGCAAAGCTATTTGCTTCTTCAGCAATAAATACGTACAAATTGCCTGAGTTAGCGTCGTGAGAGTAAACGGTTTTATTGTCTGGCATCACGAGATAGGAACTCGCGAATAAACGACCAGCTGCATACACTTTTATCTGTTTCGCATTGCCCTTTTCATCCAGAACAATGACCTCATTCAACCACCCATATTGGTATGGTTTGACAAGGTCACTGTTACCTTTGAAGTATGGATTAAAGACACTAGCAAACTCTTCACTATATCTAGCA
>NZ_LWGA01000509.1:0-746 GCF_001635235.1 Oleiphilus sp. HI0117
ACCCCTTCCCCCAGGTGCCGCCAGAGCCAATCGCCGTTTTCGATTGAATAATATTCCAACCTGAGCCTAGCGGATCACTTTCTGGGTCGAGAAAAGTTAGGACACGTTGTTTTTGGTAATCTCGCATCACAAACATCCACATAAGCGGCGCAAAAGATGCGAGTAAAACAGCAAAGCCCCCGACTAGCCTCCAGCTCAAACCCGCAAACATTAATACAAAAACACCCGAGGCGGCAATTAAGATTGAAGTCCCCAAATCCGGCTGCTTAACAATGAGCAATACCGGAATAAAAACGAGCACCAATGATCCCATGACAGCCTTAAAGCTTGGAGGTAAATAACGCGCAGCCAAAAACCATGCAACCATCATCGGCACCACCAACTTCATAAACTCAGAGGGCTGAAAACGCGGTAAACCTGGTAGCTGTAACCATCGCTGTGCACCTTTAGCACCCGTTCCAAAGAAAATAACCCCTATCAACGCTGCGACACCAATAACATATAGCCATGGAGACCAACGCCGGTAGACATTGGGATCTAGCTGAGCAAAAACAAACATCACAACAAATGCAATACCGAAGCGTGTCGCCTGTTTTTCGACATACACCATATCTTGACCACCTGCGCTATATAAAATAGCCAGACCAACGGCACACAACAATAGAAGCAAGCCCAACATGATCGGGTCTAGGTGCAAGCGAAACAGAAGACCACCACTATTGCGCAAGTGACTTTCTGCCCCGGGC
>NZ_LWGA01000510.1:0-367 GCF_001635235.1 Oleiphilus sp. HI0117
AAGGTAATGACTCGTCATTGTCACGAATGCATGTGTGAGGTGGAGTTCAGTGTTAAGGGTGACCAGGTTTTTCGCGCATTTTGGGAAGTAAGAAGGGCGCGAAGCAAAGCTGATGGAAAATTACAAAGCCCCAAAGTTGAGCTAGCACTGCTCGGGGCCGGTGAGGAGGGGCGCGATAAAATTATTGCTGATAAGCTCCGCGACAAACTAGAACATATCGCCGAAATAACGGGCTTGGATTTTTCACGTTTTACAAAATCCATGCTTCTGGCTCAAGGTGGCTTTGCAGCCTTCCTCAATGCAAATTCGGGAGACCGGGCAGAACTTCTTGAAGAGTTAACGGGAACGGACATATACGGCAGAGTTT
>NZ_LWGA01000511.1:0-470 GCF_001635235.1 Oleiphilus sp. HI0117
TAAGTAAGGACGGCACGTGATACCTGAGGCATTATTTCTTCTACTACTGGGTCGTCTACACACATCACCGCAGCACCGTAAAACGGCAGGTTATGAAGGAAGTCTACAAAGGTCTGTTTAAGCTTTGAGAAGTCGCCACCATAGGTATGCATATGATCCGCTTCGATATTTGTAACCACTGAAATCATCGGTGTAAGGTGCAAGAATGACGCATCACTCTCATCTGCTTCAGCAACCAGGTATCGAGACCCACCCAGACTTGCATTGGTACCCGCGCTATTTAAGCGACCACCGATCACATACGTAGGGTCTAAACCTGCCTCGGCGAGTACCGATGCAATCAAACTGGTTGTAGTTGTTTTGCCATGCGTTCCCGCAATCGCGATACCGTGACGATAACGCATTATTTCAGCCAGCATTTCTGCTCGCGGAACAATTGGCGTACGGTGCTCTCTGGCTGCAGCCACTTC
>NZ_LWGA01000512.1:0-586 GCF_001635235.1 Oleiphilus sp. HI0117
GGTTAATCCCTCTAGATAATACATCGGGGAATAATTTGTTTATGACTTTCTTAGTTGCGGTTTTATAATCGGACGCTAGTTCTCCTGATTTGTAGGGTCGAGCATTAGCTTTTCCTTTCTTGATAGTGACTTTGAAGAATAGCCTCTGATCTTCGAAGCCAAAGTGCTCTATAAGCTTTTTCCGAATTTCAATAAACCGCTCTATATCGCTATTGAAAAGCTGAGGTATTGGCATGCTAATGTCAAATATGTCGGAGCGTTCTCGATTTTTTAGAAACTTTTTAGGTACGAAAACTCGGTATCGGTCTTCATTCTTTAGATAGATTAGGCTTGGCTCTTGTGTTTCGGTGATTGTAGTTGATACTTCCTGGTAGTGCAGTTGGGCCCAGTTGTGAATACGTAGAGGGCAAGCACGGGATAGTTGAGTAATTAATCCTGCTGAAGATGATCTAAAGGGAGTTGTTGCTATTTTAGTGAAAGTTTTTGTGTCGTATTCAAATAGATTTTCTATTATTAGATCTACGCTGTTTTTCATTGAGCTAGCAGGCATATTTAAGAGAAACTTAATGTGCCTTTTACCATCTCT
>NZ_LWGA01000513.1:0-301 GCF_001635235.1 Oleiphilus sp. HI0117
TTAGATGAGCCTTCGCGAACCTTCAACAATGTCGAGAAGTCGGCTTTTCTTGATGTCACGACTCTCGGTGATCGATTGCTAACAATCGGCGAACGCGGCGTCATTGCTTACTCTAATGACGGAGGTGAAAACTGGGTTCAGGCAAAGGTGCCTGTTTCAACGATGCTCACAGCGATGTACTTTGTTGATGATACCCATGGCTGGGCAGTGGGGCATAGTGCCGTGGTTCTTCATACGCAAGATGCTGGCGAAAACTGGACGCTTCAGTTTGATGGCAAGCGAGCTAATGAGCTGCTCCTTG
>NZ_LWGA01000514.1:0-660 GCF_001635235.1 Oleiphilus sp. HI0117
CGGTTTTAAATTTATCTGCAAAGTTTGATAGTGTTACCGTGACAGGTTTGGACTTAGATAAACTTGCAAATTTATACATTTGCGGATCATTATTCAAAATCGCAATCTTTTGACCAGAAAATTCGTCAATTGTGTCAATCGAGCGGTCTTTAACAAAGGCATACATCGAACCAACAGGGAAGGTTGTTACAACCTCATAATTGTTTTCGATCATCAGCTTGCCAGCCCTAGAGCGGCTTAGCGTAGCGATAGCAAGCTCAAGCCCTTTCTCTGAGTTAATTGCTCCAATTGCGTCCATTGTGCCGGCAAACTTAACAAACTGGCGCGACAGGATGCTCGTAAGAACGGCAGCCTCGCAGTTGCCAGCCTTAAATTGCTTAACAACATCGGTTTCTTCGGTGTAGGCGACAAATTTGAGCTTTAATCCCCAGGCTTGAGCTCGTGGAATAACGTCGGAATAAAATGTCATCACTGGGCCACTTCGGCCAACAGGATCCCAAACGCAGAACGTTTTAGATTCTAAAGAAAAAGCAGAGCTACTGAACAGGCTTATCAAGATGCAAAGAAATATAGAGAAGAGCTTCATACAGCACACCTCTGCTGAAGAGCTGGGCGGTATATATATGAATTCATGTGGCTGTTGAAAAAAAGCTGGCCAGT
>NZ_LWGA01000515.1:0-424 GCF_001635235.1 Oleiphilus sp. HI0117
TGTAGATAGCAAGAACATCCCATCAGATCAACCTGTACTGATGGCGGGAGATTTCAACGTCGATAAGGTGAACTTCCCACAAGAGCACGTAGACTTTTTATCGCTTATGAATGCAACAGAACCTACAGCGTTAGGCGAGTACCCTTACTCTTACGCAGGCCCTGTGAATGTTTATGCGGATGATCAATACAATGAGTACTTAGACTATGTGTTGTATTCAAACGAGCATCAAGCGCCAGTTTATTCTCATAACAAGATGCTGACGCCTCGTAGTATTGAATGGGATCACTGGACCACTTGGGACTTGTCAGATCACTACCCTGTAGCGAGTGAGTTTGTATTCGCTGAGTAAGCCACTTTTTCTACCCTAGTTGCGTATTGATACCCACACTGTTTAGTGTGGGTTTTTTTCGTTTTGAGCGAG
>NZ_LWGA01000516.1:0-4696 GCF_001635235.1 Oleiphilus sp. HI0117
AACAGGCCAGATTGAAAATAATAACTAGATATTTTTGACATCTTGATTTGCCACACAACGGTTAAAGACGTGATTATGCCCCTTAACGAATAAAGTTCGGCAAATTCACTTCGACTCAGAATCTGGTATGCCTTTGATGAGGATCAACGGATGCCAAATCGTTTACGCAAGCTCAGCATGCTTATTGCCATGCCAAGTCTTTTGCTTGCCTCCAGGAATGTATTTTCTGAATACGCTCTTAACCTTCCTGAGCCAGTCTCTCCTGTAACACGGGAAGTATTTGACCTCCATATGATGACGGCCTACATCGCACTGATCATTATGATCCTCGTCACCGTCGTCATCTTTTACTCCATATTCAAATTCAGAAAGTCGAAAAATTACGAAGCCGACCAAGAATTTCATAACAGCAAGTTTGGCACATGGTCCTGGATTCTGGTGCCGATTATTGTACTCGCTATTGATTTAAGTATTGCTGGCAGCGCAAGCTCTACCTTTGACTTAATTGAAGATAAGACCCCAGCAGACCTGACAATTAAAGTGACAGGTTCCCAATGGAAGTGGACATACGAGTACATGGAAGACGATATTAAGATCGTCAGTAACCTACTGCCTGAGGAACAAGCTGGTGATCGCTATTTAAGAATGGTGGATAACCCTCTCTACCTACCTACTGACCGACGAATTCGTTTCCTTCATACCGCAACCGATGTTCTTCACGCTTGGTGGGTTCCGGCAATTGCGGTTAAGAAAGACTCCATTCCCGGCTATATCAACGAAACCTGGACTATTATCGAGAAGGCTGGCACGTATCACGGCCAATGTGCCGAAAACTGTGGTACGGGGCACGCTTTCATGCCCATTCAAGTTGAAGCGATTGCCGGTAGCGAGTTTGATTCATGGATGACAAAGCAAAAGGAAATCAAGATAGCGAAAGAGAAGGAAGCTTCTTCAGACACTGTCTGGCCAATGCAAGAATTAATGGCTCGGGGCGAGTCCCTCTACAACACCAACTGCGGAGCCTGCCACCAAGTCGATGGCTCTGGTGTTCCCCCCGCATTTCCAGCGCTGGCTGGTAGCGAAATTGCCAAAGGCGACCCCGCTAAACATCTTGAAGTCGTAATCAAGGGTGTATCGGGTACAGCCATGGCTGCTTGGGGCGCTCAGTTGAATGACCTGGAAGTGGCAGCAATCGTAACCTACGAAAGAAATGCCTGGGGTAATAACACAGGTGATGTTGTGCAACCAGCTGATGTCAAAGCGGCGCGCTAGGAGGAGATAATCAATGAGTTCTACTATTACAATTGATGAACAAAATCAGGACGTTTCAAGCGCCGATCATGATCACCACAATGAGCCACCGAAGGGTATAGGCCGCTGGTTATTCAGCACTAACCATAAAGATATTGGTACCATGTACCTGGTGTTTTCTCTCATTATGTTATTTTTGGGTGGTGGTATGGCAATGCTCATTAGAGCAGAGTTGTACTTTCCTGGCTTGCAGTTTTTGGAGCCTGACCTTTTCAATAACATGGTCACTACACATGCCTTGATTATGGTCTTTGGTGTTGTCATGCCTGCCGCAGCTGGTATGGCGAATTGGATGATCCCACTTCAAATCGGTGCGCCAGATATGGCATTGCCACGCTTAAATAACTTGAGTTTCTGGCTATTACCCGCCGGGGCTGCCCTGCTTATTTTGTCAGTCATCGTACCGTTTTTCGGTGGCGGCGCCCCCGTCAATACAGGCTGGACCTTGTACCCTCCCTTATCTGTTCAAGCGGGAATGGGGATGGATCTGCTGATCTTTACTCTTCATGTATTAGGCATATCATCGATACTCGCTGCCATCAATATCGTTACAACGGTATTGAATATGCGCGCTCCCGGCCTTGATATGATGAAACTACCCTTGTTTGTCTGGGCATGGCTATTTACAGCAATTCTATTGATTATGATCATGCCAGCACTTGCTGGCGGCGTAACCATGCTTTTGTTTGACCGTCACTTCGGTACCAGTTTCTTCGACGCTGCTGGCGGCGGCGACCCTGTGTTATTCCAGCATTTATTCTGGTTCTTTGGTCACCCGGAAGTATATGTACTATTACTACCTTCTATCGGAGTTTTAGGTGTTATTGTTCCAACATTCTGCCGTAAGCCTTTGTTTGGCTACCGCCCATTAGTTTGGTTTATGGGTATTCTGCTGGTCTTGGGTATGGTCGTATGGGCTCACCATCAATACACCATTGGCATGTCTGTCCTCGCGACCAACTACTTTATGATTGGTACAATTTTAATCTCGATCCCCGTTGGCCTAATGCTGTTCAACTTTATCTTAACGATGTGGCGTGGCTCTATTACCTTTGAAACACCCATGCTCTTCGCCATTGCCATCATTGTGATGTTCTCATTTGCAGGAACTACAGGTGTCATGCTGGCGGTTGTACCTGCAGATTTGCAATACCATGACACCTACTTTGTGGTCGCACATTTTCACTACGCATTAATACCCGGCGCACTATTCGGGCTCTACGCAGGTGTATTCTATTGGCTGCCAAAGTGGACTGGCCATATGTATAACGAAACGCTGGGTAAAATCTTTTTCTGGTGGACAACCATCGGCTTTAACCTGACGTTCTTCCCTCAACACTTTTCGGGCTTAGCGGGTATGCCACGCCGTATCGTTGATTACAGCGTGCAGTTTATTGAGTTTAACCAGATATCGAGCATTGGTGCCTTTATCTTCGGCCTATCTCACCTACTCTTTGTCTACATCATTATTCAAACTATACGTGGTGGCGAGAAAGCTCCAGCTCAGCCTTGGGAAGGTTCTCAGATCGGTACACCTGGCCTGGAGTGGACGCTACCCTCTCCTCCACCATTCCATAGCTTTGAAACACCTCCTACGGTCAAATAAAACCAGAATCTGGCCTTGGGTGCTTTAACAAAGAGCCCAAGGCTAGATACTTAACAACAAAAAGAGTTTTGATTATGAACCAACAAAGCGAACAAGCATTAAAGAAGTCAAATATTCGCACCGCGCTAATTCTTGGAGGCATTGCGATATCAAGCTTATGCATTGCCGCCTATGGCGTCAGCCAAACTTTAGCCGTGGGTGCATAACATGAGTGAAGTACCAGTAAAACAAAACAAGAAAACCGCACTAAAGCTCGCAATGTTAACAGTGCTTATGTTTGGCTTTGCCTTTGCGATGGTGCCGTTATACAAACTCGTATGCGATGTCGCCGGTATCAATAGCATCGATAGTAACAGTGGGCGCTCTGAGATTTCTGAACTAAGTAGCGAAGAACTTAGTCAGTCTTTAAGAACCGTAACGGTTCAATTCGACTCGACTATAAATGGCAATATGGCATGGGAATTCAAACCTGAAGCGAAAACCATGAAGGTGAAGCTTGGCGAACGAGTCAGTACCAGCTATTTCTTTAAGAACAACAGTTCGCAGCCAGTTGAAACCCAGTCAATACCTGGGGTTACACCATGGCAAGCAAACCAACATTTAAAGAAAATGGAATGTTTCTGCTTTGAGACTCAAACCCTTCAAGCAGGCGAATCAAAAGACATGGGTTTACAGTTTGTTCTCGACCCGAATCTACCTGAAGACATTCAAACGGTAACTTTATCTTATACCATTATGAACACAAACAGAGACGACTCACTGAAAACTAATAAAGACGCATTACCCTCTGTCAGCGACTCAAAGAAGACTTTGAATAAAGCTGGCGACAAGCAAACTATTTGAATAGCTAATGGTACAAACAATTAAAATAAAGAGGACATTATGAGCACAGCAGGTTCTGACAGTTATTACGTCCCCCACGGCAGCCAATGGCCCATTATTGCTGTAATGGGAATATTTTTTACAGTACTCGGTGTCGCATTTTGGGTTAATGACGTCGATGCGGGTACATATATGATTTGGACGGGGCTAGCTATTGTTGCCTATCTCTTCTATGGCTGGTTTAGTGACGTGATTGACGAAAGCATGGGTGGTAAATACAGCCCTCAGGTAGATATTTCCTTTAGACAAGGAATGATATGGTTTATCACCTCAGAAGTATTTTTCTTTGTAGCACTTTTTGGCTCCTTATTTTACCTTCGAGAAATCTCACTCCCCTGGCTCAGCGGTGAAGGTCACCTTGGCTCGTCTAACCTTCTATGGGAAGGTTTTAAGGCGTCCTGGCCCTTACTTACAACTCCTGATGGAGGAGAGTCTTACATCCAAACCAAAGAGGCTATGGGCGCTGGTGGCATCCCGCTATATAATACAGTCATATTACTTTCCAGCGGAGTAACACTTACCTGGGCACATCATGCTTTAAAGCATAATAAGAAAAACCAGCTTATCATCGGTTTAGCAGCAACAATTTTATTGGGTTTGATTTTCTTTGGTTTCCAGGCATACGAATATAGCCATGCCTACAATGCTTTAGACCTGACACTTAATTCAGGTATCTACGGGTCGACCTTCTACATGTTAACCGGTTTTCATGGCATGCACGTGACGATTGGTACTATCATGCTAATTGCTATTCTAGTAAGAAGCTTGAAGGGGCACTTCAGCTCAGATAAGCACTTCGCATTTGAAGCCGTTGCATGGTACTGGCACTTCGTTGATGTCGTCTGGTTAGGCCTTTACTTCTTTGTTTATTGGTTATAAGCCTATCAAGACATAAAA
>NZ_LWGA01000517.1:0-450 GCF_001635235.1 Oleiphilus sp. HI0117
TTCTTAGTTGAAGTGCAAAGGTGGTACTTTCGGTGTAGCCATCGAACTCGATGCCTGTAATTCCTGCGGTGACAAAATCTACCACCACATCGCGATGCTCAACTTCGAAGGATTGTTCATTAGATTGATAGGCACCCCAGAATCCTTGCTGCGGATCGAGCAAGTGTTCATCAAAAGCTTTACTAATAATGCCTACGGGTAAGTCGGCACTATACCATTCCCCACCGGACACCAGATCAAAAATCCTGGGGCGAACATAGAGGCTCGTATCATTGTCCAGGGTTATGTACGAGGCAATACGATTGTTTTCTTTTTCTGGTTTAACAGACAAGCCCAGCAGAGTATGGGCTGGGTCGTCATAGACTACGTGCAGATCCATATCGCTTGGGCCATCGTAAGAAGTCGAGCGATAGTTTGTGTTTGTGTTTGTGCTTGTGCGTGAGATGGCCA
>NZ_LWGA01000518.1:0-547 GCF_001635235.1 Oleiphilus sp. HI0117
ACATCTCAATATCTCTCTTAACTACCTAAACTAAGCACCGCCGACACTAATACGGCCGCGAAAATATTCTTTTTCTTGAACAGCGGAACTGATCTTCGCCGTTAGGCCAGCACTAACGATGGCATTTTTTAAACTCTCTAACTGATCAAAGCTTTGAGCCTGCATTTCTAAGACTAACTCAGCACGCTGCTGATTATAGTTAATGCTTTTAAATTGAAGCTGGCCTTTAAATTTGCTTCGATCAAACTGATACCCCGCCTCTCCTAATAAATGGAGAAAACCGACATCGACACTACTACCGCCCTGGCGCTGCTGGTTAAGCTTACCCTTGATAATACGCGGCAATTTGCCAAGTGTTGTCCGTTTCGAGTTGGGTACTATTTTTTGGTAGGCTGTTAATGCGCTTTGGCCAGCGGAATCAGCCTGCCCTTCAAAGTACATACCCTGGCCAATAAACACGCCGAATTGCAGTAAAAACCCAAGTCCAGCAAGTGCTGCAACAGCTCTCCAGCGATGCCAGGACCCGCTAGACTGACGAGCAATCACA
>NZ_LWGA01000519.1:0-507 GCF_001635235.1 Oleiphilus sp. HI0117
CATCAAATATTCCTAGTCGTTACAAACAAAGGGGCCGTAAATAAATTCCCGAGGTTTTACCTGTTGTTACCACTTTGGGATAATTTGTCATTCCTTTACTTGTTACAATCATCGGGAATTTATTTAAGGCCCCTTTGTTTGTAACGACTAGGAATATTTGATGACGAATGATATATGGATGAACCTTGGTATACAGAACTCTTTCTCGCAAGATTATGGGCTGTTGTACGATAATTTGGCACTAACGGCCAGTGCACTTGCGGGTTTTTTTAATGCTATTGCTCTTACATAGAGTATCGTCGCTGTACCGTGCAAGTCAGCTAAGCAGGCATGAAACTGAAGAGGGTAACGCTGTAGGGTTCTCATCCCAATTAATTGATTTTGCTCAGTTTCATATTAATAGTGTTCATCAAGGGGCTGGAGAGAAACGAGTATTTGAGGATCAAGAAAACCGAAGTGAAGTTGGTTTGTTTTTTATTGGGGCAGTAGAGTTTGTCGTTAAGATGA
>NZ_LWGA01000520.1:0-296 GCF_001635235.1 Oleiphilus sp. HI0117
ACAGCCAAAAACGAGGATAGTGGAAAAGATAAGTCAGATGGTGAGGCGGAAAAAAGTGAGCAAGCGGCAGACAAAGACGATGCAGTTACCGAAGACAGTTCTGATCCAGATAAACCTGTTGATATAGACCTTGCCGATAAAGAAAAGCAGCTAAAAGCAATTCCCTACCAAGACAAAGCGCTTGCGCACGTGAACGCTGGTATTTCGTACTTACAGCAGCAAGGCTATCAGAATATTGTTTTGTTAGCCTATCGCGCTTCAGCCAACATTGCCTTTGAGTATCTCAAGCAAAAGCA
>NZ_LWGA01000521.1:0-868 GCF_001635235.1 Oleiphilus sp. HI0117
TGCGTTTGATTCACCCTACCTCTCATAACTTCTATGAAACCTGTAGAGAGAAATTAGGCTGGGCCAATAACCTGATAAGTAGTTAATAGATGGCATTTGTTAAGAAAAAAGTTAAGCAAGGCTATGACCTGATTGGTGATATTCATGGTTGTGGTAACTCCCTTGAACGTCTGTTGAAAAAGATGGGTTATGAGAACAAGCAAGGTTGCTACCGTCATCCGCAACGCAAAGTGATTTTTGTGGGTGATATTGTTGATAGAGGCCCTCGAATTCGAGAAGCTCTGCATATTGTAAAAGACATGGTCGACCAATCGCAGGCCGAAATTGTCCTGGGCAATCACGAATACAATGCAATGTGTTACTGCACAGAGGGTCGTCAAGGTAGTGGCATGCAGTATTTGCGCGAGCACAACGCTCGTCATCACAGACTTATTCGAGAGACCTTGGAGCAGTTTGATGCTCATCGCTCCGAATGGCACAAGTTTCTATCGTGGTTTCATGAAATCCCTCTTTTTATTGAAAAAGAAGACTTCCGAGTGGTTCATGCTTGTTGGGATAGTTTAGCGATTGAACGTTTAAAATCTTATTCCCCAGACCATTGCATTAGTATGGACTTTTTGCACGAGTCTGCGGTCTCTGGTTCTTTCGCTAGCCGAATTATTGACAAGTTAACTCGCGGTACCGCATTGGAGCTGCCAAACGGTGAAACCATTCTAGGCAAAGATGGCTTGGCGAGAAGCATGTTTCGCACAAAGTTCTGGAGTGATGATCCCCAGATATACAATGATGTTGTCTTTCAACCCGACCCACTGCCGCCAGAAATGGCTGAGCGTCCTTTGTCGGCGATAGAGAAGCAGCAATTACTGAC
>NZ_LWGA01000522.1:0-281 GCF_001635235.1 Oleiphilus sp. HI0117
TCGATGAGCGAATATTACAAGGTGCAATTTTACGGACACTCGGCGCTAACCGAAAGCAGCTTCGCCTTAATCAGTGGAGTGAATTCGCTTTGTTAGGCCTCATGGCAGGTATTCTGGCCCTGCTGGGTACTGAAGCAATCTGCTATAGCTTATATCGCTATTTACTCGACCTAGACTATCAAGTGCAATGGCATCTTTGGGCATGGCTACCCATTAGTTCAGCCTTACTGATCATGTGTTTAGTAGGATTGAGTACAAGGAAGGTGGCTAGTCATTCGCCA
>NZ_LWGA01000523.1:0-484 GCF_001635235.1 Oleiphilus sp. HI0117
ACTCATCGAAGATCACCAGGCCAATATCAGATAGCTCCGGGTCCTGCTGTAATCGTCGGGTGAGAATACCTTCAGTAACGACTTCGAGAACGGTGTTTTGCGACACATTTCGATCATTCTTGATCTGATAACCTATGCGTTCACCGACTTTCTCCCCAAGCTGTTTCGCGAGGTAGTAAGCAATGGCCTTAACGGCTACACGGCGAGGCTCCAGTAAAAGAATCTTTTTCCCTTGAAGTGCCAAGTCCTTGAGTAAGGCCAAAGGTAAAGCGGTTGATTTTCCCGCACCGGGTTCGGCTTGAAGTACTAATGCCTTATGTTCGCTCAGTTGAGCAATCACTTGAGGAAAAAACTGGGAAATGGGTAACAAAGACAGGGCTCCAGAATGACAGGCTTGCGTCATTTTATAAGATCCTGAGCGCAATAAAAGCCTTTAATTAAGTGAAACAGCAGCTTGTCTGGTTTTGTCAAAACGGGGTTTAGC
>NZ_LWGA01000524.1:0-5067 GCF_001635235.1 Oleiphilus sp. HI0117
AAAGCGGAGTTCAGGCACCCAGCGACGCGCTGTTAGTTCTGTAGAGATCGCGTCAAAGGTGGAACCGGCAGTCGCACCTGAGTATTGAGGATACAAGGGAAGGATCACTAAGCGTCGAGCACCTTCTTCTAGCATTGAATTCATTACCTTGTCGATGGAAGGGTTGCCGTAACGCATCGCAAACTTGGTAACAAGCTTGTCACCCCATTTGGTTTCTAGCCTCTTGCTTAAGGCTTTTGCCTGCTCTTGTGTGTGCGAAAGCAATGGTGAACCATGCTCCGTCCAAACCGAGGCATAGGCTTTAGCCGACTTTTTTGGACGTATGCGTAAAATAATGCCGTGTAAAATTATCAGCCAGATAAGTCGCGGAATTTCTACAACTCGAGGGTCAGACAGAAACTGTCTGAGGTAAACTCGTAAAGCTTGTGGTGTTGGTCCGTCGGGAGTACCTAAGTTGGTAATTAACACACCTATTTTATCTTCTTGAGTGTGAGTGAAATCGTCTAGTCCTTTAAATTTCATAATACCTGTTCCTGTCAGTAATGCTTGTATCAACAAGATTGATTGTTTGTCGCGCTATGGCAAGGATACTTGTCTAGAAAACTGCATCATGCACTTAATTAATTGTGCATGATGCAGGAGTGTGGCTTGAGGTGACTAAAACTCTTCGACTGAAAAGTCCATGATGCTACTCTTTCCAGATTTTATGTCTGAAAGCAATGCCTCCATTTCTGGTGCGTATAAGCGGAAGAAGTGTTCAGCAGCTTTACGCTTGCCTTCTAGGAACGCTGCTGGGTATTGTTTGGCTGTTTCTGCTTGCTGCGTTTGAGCGGCCATTCTGGCCCATAATACAGCTAAGGTGGTTAGTGCAAATGTTCGTAGTAGCGTCGATGCCACCGCGCCTGCCTGTTCCGGATCTTGGCTTGCGTTCTGGCCTAACCAACTCAGTGCAGACTGCAAGGTAGATAGAAAACCTTCACAGTGCTTCAAGTGACTCTCGTTTGATACGATAGAAAGTAACGAACGCATCTCATTGAAGTAAGTTAGGGGGAGTTTCCCGCCTTTCATGGTTAGCTTACGGCCGACTAGGTCCATCGCTTGAATTCCGTTGGTGCCTTCATAGATGCGGGCAATACGGCCATCGCGGAGCAGTTGCTCAACAGGCCAATCCTGTGTGAAGCCAGAGCCACCCATAGATTGGAGGCCCGCATCGACGCAAGCATATCCTTCATCGGTCAGAAATGATTTGACGATGGGCGTGAGTAATTGAAACAAATCATCGGAGCGTTCCCGCACATTTGAATCGGCGTGGTGGTGACTTAGGTCAAAGTGAAGGCCGGCCAAGCTGGCCATTGCTCTAGACCCTTCTATCAAAACCTTTTGCTTTAAAAGCATGCGGCGCACGTCAGGGTGAACAATAATCGGGTCTGCCTTGCCTGACTTGTTTTGAGGCCCAGACAGGGAGCGACTTTGTAAGCGCTCCTTGGCGAACCCCAATGATACTTGGTAAGCCGTTTCTGCCAGCCCCAAACCTTGGATACCTACCATGATACGGGCAGCATTCATCATGGTGAACATGCACTTAAGACCTTGGTTTGCTTCTCCCACTAGCCAGCCTTTGGCATTTTCAAAGTTCATTACGCAAGTCGCTGATGCTTTGATTCCCATTTTGTGCTCAAGGCCTCCACAAAATGCTGGATTGCGCGACCCGTCTTCAAGCACTTTTGGGACGACAAATAATGAGATACCTTTGCTGCCTTCTGGGCTGCCAGGTATTTTAGCCAGCACTAAATGGATGATATTGTCGACAAGATCATGCTCTCCGCCGGTAATCCAGATTTTTGTTCCACTGATAGCGTAGCTGCCATCAGGGTTCTCTTCAGCTTTTGTGGTGATTAGGCCCAAGTCGGTTCCGCACTGAGGCTCGGTCAAGCACATGGTGCCAGTCCAAATGCCTTGTATAAGCTTTGGTAGGTAGGTTTGCTTTTGTGCTTCTGTACCGTGCTGCTGGAGTAAGTCTATCGCACCATGAGATAAACCTGGGTACATGCCAAACGATAGGTTCGTTGAACAGACCATTTCATCAACAACGTTTTTTAGTAAGTGTGGTAAGCCTTGCCCGCCAAACTCAGGCGCAGACGACAAACCACTCCATCCACCTTGTTGGTAGTGTTCGTAGGCTGCTTTGAAGCCATTTGGAGTTTTCACTGTTTTAGTGTCTGGATCGAATTGGCACTCTTCTCTGTCACCAGATGTATTGATAGGCAGTAACACGCCCTCGGCCAGTTTAGCAGCTTCTTCTATAACTGCTCTTTGCATTTCTTCTGTGGCTTCGGTGAACGCAGGACTTTCGGCTAGTTGGCCGGAGTTTAAGACATCAAACAAGACGAAATTAATATTATCCAATGGTGCTTTGTAATGACTCACAGTTAACCTCTTTATAAGTTCTTTGGTTCGACTCAGAGCCGAACAGTTTCGCGACAGCGAATAAATGATATTCAAGAAGGTTTACGTCGTTAAAAACAAATTGGATCAATATGAAAGAAAACTCTGAAGTGGATCCAAATTACAAACTATTGCGTAAGTGGGTTAATAAGAGATTGAAACCGGAACTGCCGGATCGTTGGGGAGATTAGTATGAAATTATTAGTAACGGGTGGAACGGGCTTGATAGGTCGCCGATTTATCGAACGGTATACTCACCACGACTATACCGTTTTGACCAGAGATTTTCGAAGTGCGCAGAAAAAACTACCTCAACACGTTTCCTTAATTGACAGTTTGGAAAACTTTACAAACCTAGATGGGTTTGACGGCGTTATAAATCTAGCCGGTGAGCCTATTATCGACCGTCGTTGGACAGCACAACAGAAACTCAGAATATGTGAAAGCCGATGGGCAATAACTCAGGCCTTGGTTGATCTCATTAACAAGGGAGATAACCCTCCAAATGTTTTTTTATCTGGATCGGCTGTCGGTATATACGGTGATCAGGGCGATACGAAGCTAGATGAGGCCTTTGGGCTTGGGCCCTCAGACTTTGCTTCAGAACTGTGCTTTCATTGGGAGCAGTTAGCGCAGATGGCAAACAAAAGAACTCGCTGCGCTACCTTGAGAACGGGTATTGTCTTAGACGGTTCGGGCGGCGCGCTATCAAAAATGATTTTGCCATTTAAGTTGTGCCTTGGAGGGCCGCTGGGAAACGGAAAGCAGTACATGCCCTGGATTCATAATGTTGACGTAACCAGAGCGCTTGAGTATTTATTAGTAAATCAGACGACGCGTGGCGCGGTCAATTTAGTCGCACCTGGTGCCGTAAGAAATAAAGAGTTTTCTATCGCGCTTGCTCGTACATTAAAGAGAATTGCAGTACTTCCTGTTCCGGCATTTATCTTGAAAACCATACTCGGTGAATCATCTATTTTATTGCTTGGAAGTCAGAATGTAGTCCCAAAGAAGCTTCTAGAAAGTGGCTTTCAATTTCAGTATCCTCAGTTAAAGCAAGCCTTGGATGAGATACTTTGACTTTAAATCATGTCATTATGATCTAGTTTTGTGCTTGTCGCGTATACCTTGTAGAACTGTTAAAAATGCATGGCATGTAAGAGGGTGATGGGTATGAAAAAGCATAATGTTATTGTCTCCGACAAGGCTGCTTCTAGCGACGCTATGAAAAGCCGAGGTGAGAAGTCAATTCAAGTAGGTTTGAGTGCCTGTTTGGCGGGTCATGAGGTGCGTTATAATGGCGGTCATACCCAATCTCGTTTATGCCTCAATGTACTTAGTAAGCACTTCGAATTTAAAACCTTCTGCCCAGAAGTTGCTGCTGGGTTTGGAACTCCCAGACCTACCATGAGGCTGACGGGCAACCCGGAATCGCCTCAATTAAATTTTAGCGACGACAATTCTAAAGACTTGACTGATCAGTTAGTGAGTGGTTTTGAGCACAAACTACCAGAAATGGGGAGTTTGGATGGTTATATCCTGATGAGAAACTCGCCTAGTTGCGGCATGGAAAGGGTGAAAGTCTATCAGCCTAATGGTCATGCTCATATGAAGCCAGGGATGGGCGTTTTTGCTCGTGCTTTAAGGGAAAAATATCCGCTAATGCCAATTGAAGAAGAAGGTCGTCTCAATGATGACGTCTTGTATGACAATTTTGTGATGCGCGTTTATGCGTATCATAACTTTCGTAAAGAAGTTTTGGATCAGCCTAGTGTTTTAAAACTAACCAAATTCCATGCGAGCTACAAATACTTATTGATGGCACATAATCAAAAGCAAGCGAAAGCGCTTGGCAGGTTGTTAGCGGGTGACAAGAGCTTAAGTATCGAAATGCTTGCAGGGCGTTATTTTGAGGGTTTTATGCAAACACTCTCTAAACCTGCCAATCGAAGAGGGCATACAAATGCCTTATTACATATTCTAGGGTACTTAAAAAGAAGCGTACCCTCAGTGTCACGCCAGCACATTGAGTCTTCTATTTTGAAGTACAAAGAAGGCATAACTCCTTTGGCAACGCCTTTAACCCTTCTGTCTCACTATTTGAGTCAGTTTGGCTCAGCTTATATAAATGAGCAGAGATACCTACAGCCTTACCCTGAAAACATTCACCCTATCCGTAAGTATTGTCACTAGTGTTTTTATAATGAAGAAATAGTCAATATAGCCTCTAAGTGATTTACCGTTTAGGGACTTGGCTAGTAATGCTTTATTGGCAAAACTTCCATGGAGTAACTATAGTTATCACTCAGGCTTATTTTGGTACAGCCTTAAATAATGCAGTTAACTGTGTTTGATATAATAAACTATAGTGAAAAGTTGGGCGACGATTGGGGAATACATCAGTTCAGGCGGCAAGAGGCTTTGGTTCATCCGAAGACTGGGTTGAAGAAAGTGCAGTTAATCTTTTGTATGCAAATGCAGTGGCGGCAACATTTGGGAGCTTAGCTGTTTTACTCCTTATTGCGTTTTCTGTGTCCGACTATATTGATTCGTTGATTCGTTGATTCGTTGATTCGTTGATTCGTTGATTCTTGGCACTTGGGTTCTGATGGGCGTAGCTTT
>NZ_LWGA01000525.1:0-405 GCF_001635235.1 Oleiphilus sp. HI0117
CTTCAAAGTGGTCATGAACAATTTCGTCAGACAATAAATCATAACCGCCAGCCTTATAGATTATGTCGTTCTGCTCATAGTAACTCGGAGAATCTAACAAAGAGATGTCACATAGTTCGTTAAAAATAAGAACGTCATCTTTAACCGTCTCAGGTCTATCCTCAATGTGTTTCAAAACAGTAATAGCACTGGTAGTCGGCTGTAGCTTTGAAGGAAGCTTTGCTTCTCCTAGCAAGTAATTTATGAAATGACTCTTTCCTGCATCGGAACGCCCCATGACACCAAGATTTGGTTTTCTGGCAACTGCTGAAAGCCTGCTTAGCAAACTTCCAATTAGGTTTTCGGTTTCGTCATTAGTCGATATTGATGGCTTGCTAAAGTAAGACCTAAGTAAACTTGAATGCT
>NZ_LWGA01000526.1:0-240 GCF_001635235.1 Oleiphilus sp. HI0117
GTAATTCTCTGAACAAGGGTAACCAAGATCGTTTAACTCTTTCGCTATTCTTCTCGATCCATAGCCAGCTTGCGTATTCCGGCGTATCTGATCATCAATTCTGGTATCTGATCACTGATTCTGGAAATCCAGAAAAAGTGATCGAATAAAACCAGAATCAATGGTCGAAAAGTTCCAGAAATGATGATCGGTTAAAACCAGAATGAGTGATCGGAATGGGCCAGAATCTGCAGCCAGCTT
>NZ_LWGA01000527.1:0-737 GCF_001635235.1 Oleiphilus sp. HI0117
CTGGATGATCAAACGAGATAAGATGGACAAGTTTACGAAGGCCTCACTGCCGCTTGCCGGACGAGTAATGTACTCACCGTTGTCAATTACCAGCTTGTGTTGGATGAGTACTTTTAGCCAGTCTTCAAATACTGTTTCGACCTCGTCACTGCTCCAGCGAAGGAAAAGTTCTGCCTGAATGTAAGGGTAGATTGATTTGAACAGGCTATATAGCTGAGTTTTCTCAATGCGACTGTTATTTTGCATTAAACAGGCGATCAAAGAGGGGATTGCGAACAAGTGAAGTATATTATTTCGGTTGTAAGTGAGCGACACAGCATTTCTATCGGTCAGGCTAATAATGTCGCCCAGTTCTTGTTTTTGCCTCTCGACCAGGTGCATATTTTCAGCGTACTCAATCCAGTCAAAGCCATCACCTTCGGCAAAAGTGATATCTTCGCTGTAAGGTTGTTCTTTTAACAGGCTATTGAAGCAGTTCATTACGCGGCCTAGTACTTTCGCATCCATGGCATAGCGTTCGGTTGCCAGTAGTACCAAGGCAGTGAAATTAATAGGATTAATCGCAGCGGAGCTATTGATTCCGGTAACGATTTCCTGAGAGAGCTTGTCGACAAAACCGGACAACCATTGCGGTTTCTCGGTTTGCATTCCCGTAAAGTCTCGCCAGTTTTCTTGGTGTTGGTCCAGGTAGGCCTCAAGGTAGATAGGTTCACCAAAGTTCAAGCTAACTTTACCAA
>NZ_LWGA01000528.1:0-743 GCF_001635235.1 Oleiphilus sp. HI0117
TGACCGCGCTTTTCAAACTTAGTTAAGGGGCGGTTTTCAGGGCGTTCAGAGTATTGCCCGGCTCCGGCCACGTTTTCATAGCCTGGCGCGGCTTCCATCACTTCCATCATATGTTCTGCGTAAGGCTCCCAGTCTGTTGCCATATGGAAGACACCTCCGATTTCAAGCTTTGACCTGATTCGCTCAGCAAACTCGCTCTGTACAAGGCGACGTTTATTATGGCGTGCTTTATGCCATGGGTCGGGAAAGAAAAGCTGTAGGCGACTAACGGAATCATCAGCAATATTCCGTGCCAGCACTTCGTTGGCGTCGGCGCAGAATACTCGTAAGTTTTCCAAGCCTAGATCACCCGCCTGATTTAGGAGCGCACCAACTCCGGGACGATGAACTTCAATCCCCAAATAGTTCTCATTAGGCGCCTGATGAGCCATTTCACTTAGTGATGCACCCATGCCAAAACCAATTTCTACCACTAAAGGTTGCGCAAGAGGAAAACTCTCACGAACATCAGAAGGCGCTTTCGCTAACTCCAAGCCCATCGTTGACCAACACTCTTCAAAGCCTCTTTGCTGGCCTGCGGTCATCCTTCCACTGCGAACAACGAAGCTTCTAATCGGCCTTTTCTTGAGGTTAGCCACTTCAATTTTAGGACCTTTGGTATTCGTCTCTTTTGAGTCAGTTTCGTCCGTCTGTGCGGAATCCTGATGTTCTTCGGTCATTATGTTGAGCCTTGTTACGTCAGT
>NZ_LWGA01000529.1:0-529 GCF_001635235.1 Oleiphilus sp. HI0117
AAGGGTGAAGTATGGATCGGTGCTTCGGCTTTCACACAGAGAGGGCTATTAAAAAAAGTTAGAGTCATCTGTGACTATTTCGACGCCGAACATGAAGTATCAAAAGACATACTAAATAGTTATGAATCTAGTATAAAATATCAGCAACTACGTAATAAATAATGAATCTGCGCCACATTGTTTATGGCAATCGGGCCAAACGTGAAACAAGCTCGTAGGTCTGCCTTTGGCACTAAGTCGCCATAGATCAAAGTCCGCTTCTCTCACAAAGGCAATTATCAGAAGTAGAAGGCAAGAATGGTGATTTATGGATTTATAGCGTGCTGCGTTGATGCTAAGGTAGAAAAATACAGATTCTATAGGTGCAAATAATGAGTGAAAAAAACGGCAAATTCCTTACAGAATTGAACTTTATATATATCAATAGCTTACGAAATGTAAGCCTTACAAAGGTTGCTTAATTTATGAAATACTTAATTAGCGCTCCATTGATCTTAGTTATGTTTCTATTCGGGCAAACTGCATTGGC
>NZ_LWGA01000530.1:0-270 GCF_001635235.1 Oleiphilus sp. HI0117
ATAGCTTGAGCCAAGTTCAATATTTACGGTTGTGTTGCCAATTAGAGTTATCATTGGTGCAGTAAAGTCGCCGACATTAACTGTTCGGACTTGTTGTACGGCAGGGTTTCCACCAGAGTCTGTCACATCGTAAGTGACCGTGTATGTGCCTGCGACATTTTCATTCACGTTATTAATGGTGACAATTGCTGCGCTAAGCGTAGCGTCATCATCGACTACGTCTGATGCAGTCGCACCCGGGTCGGTGTAAATTGTATTTAGCTCATGATT
>NZ_LWGA01000531.1:0-513 GCF_001635235.1 Oleiphilus sp. HI0117
ATCCATGTGAGGGTTGGGCTGTAGTAGTACATCACCACAAAAAAGATCACGGTAAAAAGGATATCGATAATCAGCGTTAAAGCAGAGCCAGTAATAAACTCACGAATGGTATCCAACTCTCGAACTCTGGCTACAGTATTCCCCACTTGCCGTGCATTAAAGAATGATATGGGCAGACGCAAGAGATGGTTATATAACTGCGACCCTAAGGTCACATCAACCCGATTGGTGGTATGCGAGAAGACGTAGGTTCGAAGGCCATTCAAAATCACATCGAATAAGGAAACGACGATTAAACCGAAGCACAATACATCGAGCGTAGTTAAGCCCTGATGGACGAGTACTTTGTCGATAATCACCTGAAAGAACAACGGCGTAATTAGTGCAAATAACTGAATAAAGAAGGAGGCAACCAAGACCTGCATCAAGATCTTTTTGTACTTGATAATAGCGGGGATAAACCAGGAAATATCAAATTTACCGTTCATACCTGGCAGGAGTGAACGTCGAGTA
>NZ_LWGA01000532.1:0-297 GCF_001635235.1 Oleiphilus sp. HI0117
CTAAAACGAATGTTTGCATCTTTCACTTTCCCAAAGGTACTGCTTTGGTGGCTTGTGGCCTAAATATTCAAGCTTTATGATCAAAGCCGAATGGCAACTTTGCGGACCTAATACGCCTTTGCCATGTTATTTGGTAATGTCACGCTCGGTATTTCAAACTGTAAGGTCGGGGTTGAGCCGATACAACTTATACGTCTAAGTCCTCATAACACGCAGGCATAAAGCGTGGCGTACACACAGCTAAAAACACCAAGTCACCCTCCCCGTCGTTATATATCTTCTGCCTAATGCCTTGCG
>NZ_LWGA01000533.1:0-11233 GCF_001635235.1 Oleiphilus sp. HI0117
ATCGTTCGAATATATTGAAACAGCTTTTTACCCGCGCCAGTATTCTTTTGCTGGTCGTGATCTTTCTTAGCGTTGCGAACGAGCGCTCTCAGGTGTTGTACGTCTGTATCAGGGTTGTCGGAAATAAAATTACTAAGCACATCATTTCCACCGCTAATCAAACGGTCTCTCCAGGACTCCATTTGGTGAAGCTCTTGAGCATATCGTTGACTGCTGGAGTCAAACTGATCAATTGCGAACTGAATCGCTTCAGCGTCTTCTGCGCGCATTAGCTTACCAATGAATTGAAGGTGCCGCCTTTTCGCCTCATTTTGACGAATATTGTAGGACTCTTTTATTGCATGAGTCAGATCTTCACTCATTGGCACTTTTTTTAGCTGAGCTGGCTTTAGTTCAGTAAGTTTTCGGCCTAAAGCCTGGAGTGCTTCCATCTCGCGCTTGACCTGACTTTTACTTTTCTCAAATTCTAGATCATCTTCGTCGTGGTATTGGTCAAAATCGCTCATTACTTTGGTACCTGTATGGTATAACAAAAAAATATATTAATGGAGTCTTACTAGTTCGCGTAGGCAAAAGTTGCCAAGCCCAAGAATGACAAAAAGCCTACAACATCGGTAATTGTGGTAAGGATAACACTACCAGCTAGTGCAGGATCAATGCTTTTTGATTTTAGGTAAATAGGCAGGATTGTGCCAGCGATGGCGGCTACGACTAGATTAATGACCATTGCTGCAGCGATCACCAGGCCAATCGTTAGGTCGTTAAACCAAAGAATGGCGGCGACAGCGACCACAAAAGCCCAAAGTGTGCCGTTGATTATGGATACTAGAAACTCTCTGTTTAACAGCCATGACAGATTTGAATGGCTGATTTGGCCAACAGCAATAGCTCTAATAACCAGTGTTAATGTTTGGCTACCTGCGACGCCCCCCATGCTGGCGACGATAGGCATCAATACGGCGAGCGCTACGACTTGCTCGATGGTTTCTTTGAATACGCCAATCACTGTTGATGCGATGAAGGCAGTAATCAAGTTGATGCCAAGCCATATAGCTCTGCGCTTGCTTGTTTGCTTAACGGGGGCGAATGTATCTTCTTCTTCATCAAGACCTGCCATGCTCATTAGCGAATGGTCAGCATCTTCTCTGATGACATCAACCACGTCATCGATTGTAATTCTGCCCAGAAGGATGCCTTCCTTGTTAATAACCGGCGCAGAGACGAGATCTCTTCTTTCAAATAGATTAGCTACTTCGCTATCGGTCAGATTGACATCTATGGTAATGGTGTCAGTTTCCATTACTTCCCGAACCGTGGCAGTGGGATTAGAGACAAGTAATTTATTAAGTGGCAGAGTTCCGACTAGCTCGTCTTTACGACTAACAACCAACAATTTGTCAGTCATTTCTGGTAAGGAACGGTGTCTTCTTAAGTAACGCAACACAACGTCAATAGTGATACCGGGGCGGATGGTGACGGTATCTGTATTCATTAAGCCGCCGGCAGTGTCCTCGTGATATGAGAGGACTTCCTCGACACGGGCACGGTCTTGCGTGTCCATTGACTCAAGGACTTCAGCTGATACATTGTCAGGTAGCTGCTGAAGTATGTCGGCGAGATCATCTGTATCGAGGTCTTCTGTGAAGTTTACGACTTCCTGAGCATTTAACTTGCTGAGGAAGTGCGCCTGTATGTCTTCAGAGAGATCTTGTAGGACTTCACCTTTTAAATCGTCATTCAGCAAGCGCCATATTAGTGCTCGCTCTCGCGGTGGAGAGGATTCAATTAGGTGTGCAATATCACTTGCGTTTAGCCCCTTGTTCACAACCCTTTCAATTTGCCGGATAGAGCCGCTTTCGATTACTTCATTTACACTATGAAGTTTCTCTTTAGCGCTTTTGTTTGAAAATTGGCTAGGCATGGAACACGTTGATCTCTAGTTAACTGCTAAGTGATAAAACAGATAAGCCTGGTGAAGTGATGATTACAATTAGACCTATATAGATAGCTTAAACGTTTGCTTAAGTATAGCGCATGAATTGACACTTCGACAGTCAGAATAATCCAATAAACAGAGCCTTAGTTTGCTTTTATAAAGTGAGTTCTAGTTTATTGGAGCTGATAAGAGTGGGGGGCTTGAAATTTAGTGAGCGCTTATTCGCCTTCTCCAAACCTATCATTGATCAAGTCTTTGATCGCTGTCATTGCTTCTTCCTGATCCGCACCTTCGCAGCTGATTTCAACAAAAGATCCGCAGCTTGCGGCGAGCATCATCACAGACATAATGCTTTTACCATCGACTTCTCGGCCATCCTTTGCGATTTTAATACTGCTTTCAAAGCGTGTTGCAGTACCGACAAATTTAGCGGCTGCACGGGCATGGAGACCAAGTTTGTTAATAATTTCGATTTGTTCTGAAAGCATGGATGTTCTACTAAGCTAATGAAAAGAGGGTAGTTTATTACGTTTTGTGAGGTGAAGGTAGCTCTTTGTGGCGAATTTGGACATTATCAAATTGCGACTTGAAGTGCGCACCAAGCTGTTCGCTAATATAGACCGATCTGTGATGGCCGCCGGTACAGCCGATCGCGATAGTCATGTAGCTACGGTTTGATGCTTTGAATTGAGGAAGCCATTTACTGAGAAAGTTAATGATATCTTCCTTCATTAGTATGGATTCGGGTTGGGCGTTCATGAAGTCTACGACGGGCTTATCTAATCCACTAAAAGTACGAAGGTTTGGGTCCCAGTATGGGTTTGGCAAACAGCGAACGTCGAATACGTAATCTGCATCGCTAGGAACACCATTTTTGAAACCAAATGATTGAAAGAGTATGGCGAGCTCTTGCTCTCGTTTGCCTGTCACTCTAAGTTTTATGAGGTCTCTTAACTCGTATAGGGTTAGTTTCGTAGTGTCGACAGTCAGGTCAGCTTTTAGTGCCAGCTGGTCGAGAAGCGTTCTTTCGGTTTCAATCGCTTCGGTGAGTGAGTGTGTTGTGCTGCTAAGTGGGTGTTTGCGTCGAGTATCGTGAAAGCGCTTTAGGAGCGTCTCACTTTGTGCGTCAAGAAAAATGATATCGACATCAATCTCCATCTGCTTTAGCTTCTCGTAAACTTGGGGGAATGCTTCTATTCCACCCTGCAGATTTCTAGCATCGATACTGATCGAAACGTTACTTAACCTTGTATCTTTACCTTGTAGTGATTGTTTACCAAGGTTTAGTAAAAGCCCAACCGGTAAATTATCAATGCAGTAATACCCCATGTCTTCAAGGACGTGAAGGGCCGTGCTTTTTCCGGAACCGGATCTGCCACTGACAATAACGAGCTTCATAAGAAGTTCCTAGCAATTTTGAGCTTCTAAGGTTTGTAGGTCTTAAGCAATTATTTTCTGATAAAGTTCAGTGCCTGTAGCAGATTCCCTTAAACTATCGCAAAAAGCAGTGTTGTTGAACTTCTCTGCAATTTGACTTAAAAGATCCAGGTGCTCGCTCGTCGCCTCGGAGGGGACAAGTAAAACGAAAAGAATATCAACGTCTTCGTTATCTATCGAGTCAAAAGGTATCTTTTTTTCAAGTGTAAATAGACAACCAATAACTTGTTTGCAGTTTTCCAGTCTGCTGTGGGGAATGGCAATTCCTTGCCCAACTCCCGTGCTTCCCAGTCGTTCACGAGAAATAAGGTTGTCAAATATTTCAGTTTCATCAAGATGAGGAAATTGTTTTGAGACCAGGTGTGCAGCCTGTTGAAGAACTTTTTTCTTGCTACCACCGGGCAAACCGCGTTGGGTTAGCTCCGGTGACAAGATGGCCTCGATAGTAATTTTATTTTCAGACATTTTTCGACTCTAAAGATCGCTAATAACTAGCGTGCTGCTGCGCCGTGTGCGCGGTCAACTTTCTTTTCCTTGTGCTTAAGAATTTGACGGTCTAGCTTATCAACTAGCTGGTCGATAGCGGCATACATGTCGTCGTTCTCGGCGTGGCCGTGGATATCTGCACCAGCGATATGTAGCGTTGATTCAGCAATATGTGCTTGTTTCGATACAGAAAGGGTTACCTGTACGTTGCTAATGCCGCCAATATGGCGCTCTAGCTTTTGCAATTTGGTTTTCACATATTCTTTAAGTGCATCAGTTAAATCTACATGATGGCCAGTGATATTTAATTGCATAGTATTCTCCTATCATCGTTATTTTTAGCGAGAGTTGAATATTGACTCACTTTTCGCTTATCAAATCAACTTGCTGCAGGCAGCAAGTTATCAAATATTGTATTAAACCAATCTTTTTCTTTCGTTCGATGGGGGGATCGACATCGCTTCGCGGTATTTTGCGATAGTGCGGCGGGCGACGTTAATTCCTTGCTCT
The DNA here is from genome assembly GCF_001635235.1 of Oleiphilus sp. HI0117. Classification (NCBI taxonomy): domain Bacteria; kingdom Pseudomonadati; phylum Pseudomonadota; class Gammaproteobacteria; order Oceanospirillales; family Oleiphilaceae; genus Oleiphilus; species Oleiphilus sp. HI0117. The sequence continues at coordinate 4,370 of NZ_LWGA01000533.1, forward strand.
TTCAACAAGTCGGCAATCTTGCTATCGCTAAGAGGTTTTTTAGGGTTTTCTGCTGATATTAACTTCTTAATAATTGCGCGAATCGCTGTTGACGAGCACTCTCCGCCAGTAGTTGTGCTGACGTGGCTTGAGAAAAAGTATTTGAGTTCAAATATGCCTCGTGGCGTATGCATGTACTTTTGTGTTGTCACACGAGATATGGTGGACTCATGCATTTCTACCGCTTCAGCAATATCATGTAAAATCAGCGGCTTCATCGCTTCATCACCATAGTCAAGGAAGCCTTGTTGGTGAGCTACTATCTTACTTGCCACTTTTAGAAGCGTCTCGTTACGACTTTGTAGGCTTTTAATAAACCACTTTGCTTCTTGAAGTTGATCCTTCATAAAGGTGTTGTCGTTACTGGAGTCAGCTCTCTTTATAAACGAAGCATAATTTGCATTGACCCTTATTTTTGGCGCAATCTCTGGGTTGAGCTCAACTTTCCAGCGTCCTTTTTCTTTCTTTACGACGACATCTGGCACAATGTACTCAGGCTCGGAAGAAGCAATGGATTCACCTGGTTTAGGGTTCAAAGACTGAATTAGAGAGATAACCTCTTTCAGTTCATGCTCTTTAAGGCGGCTGCGTCGCATTAGTTGAGCGTAGTCTCTTGATCCTAATAAGTTCAGGTAGTGGCTGATTACAAGCTTTGCTTGTGGTAGCCAGGGCGTATCTTTTGGTAGCTGGCGTAACTGTAGCAGCAAACAGTCGGGCAGGTCTTTGGCAAATACCCCAGGTGGATCAAAGTGCTGCACGCGTTTTAAGACGGCTTCAACTTCATCTAATTCAACCGGGTCTTCGTCATCTGAGTTGTGCAGCCCCTCGTGTATCTCTTCAACGGTATTCGTTAGGTAGCCGTCTGTATCAGTTGCGTCGATTAATGACATCGCAATGTATCGGTCGCGATCAGACATGGGGGTAAGGTTAAGTTGCCAATCTAGATGATCTGCAAGAGACTCGGTAGCAGCGTTTCTTTGTTCGAAGGCATTGTTGTCATCTTCGGGAGCGGGACCACTGGGCGCATTGTTTGTATATATGTCATCCCAAGCCGTATCAACAGGCAGATCTTCCGGTATAGTATCTGACCACTCTTCACTAGGCGTGTCGGCTTCATTGCTAGCAGGTGCTTCGCTCGAACTGGTGTCTGTACTACTGCTTTGTTGGTTGTCCTGAGAGGCGTACTCGTTGCCATCATTTTGATGACTTTCATTCTGATTTTCTTGTTTATCACTTGTATTTCCAGGCTCGTTGTTATCGTCCTGGAGTTCGAGCATAGGATTAGATTCCAATGCTTCTTGTATTTCGTTTTGAAGGTCAAGAGTCGACAATTGTAGCAAGCGGATTGCTTGCTGCAATTGAGGTGTCATTGTCAGTTGTTGACCGAGCTTTAATTGGAGAGAAACCTTCATGTTCATGAGGATGTCACCAACTTAAGACTTAAATTTTGAATCATGTATTGTCGCTTATTATATTTTGCGGAAATGGTCGCTGTGAATAAACGTATTTATATTTACTTCATTTACACAAGTGTAGTGCGAAGATAGCAAAGTGTGAAACAAATAAAAGTATATTTACGTTACCAGCCTACAAATAATTGTTTTAGATCAAGTTATCGTCTTGTTGACGTGAAAATTGCATGCTACTCATTTCTAAGCTGAAAGTCATGCTTAATTGTTTGTATATGCTGTTCGAATCGAATGCTATGAACTAGCCACTGGCTTATAATTTGAATTGATTGCCCAAGTAGACTTGTTTGACCTTTTCATTATTCAGAATGTCTTCAGCACTTCCTGAAGCAATGATATGGCCATCACCAACAATATAGGCTTTTTCACAAATATCCAGCGTTTCTCTAACGTTGTGATCGGTTATGAGTACGCCGATATTTTTACTTTTAAGGTGAGAGACGATTGACTTGATGTCGTTGACCGATATTGGGTCGACACCTGCGAAGGGCTCATCGAGTAGAATGAAGTCAGGCTCCATTGCTAAAGCTCTGGCTATTTCCACTCGCCTACGTTCACCGCCTGACAAGGCCATGCCAAGACTATCTTTGATGTGAGTGATGTGAAACTCTTCGAGTAAGGCTTCCATTCTTTGTCGCCTTTCGCTGCGAGAAAGATCTTTTCTAATCTCTAGTACCGCCAGGATATTGTCTCGAACACTTAACTTTCTAAATATTGAAGCTTCCTGGGGCAGGTAGCCGACACCGTTTCGTGCCCTATCATGCATAGCCATGGATGATAGGTCGGTATCATTAACTGATATCTTGCCTTTATCATGCTTAACCAGGCCTACAATCATATAGAAACAAGTGGTCTTACCAGCACCGTTAGGGCCGAGCAGCCCGATCACTTCACCGCTGTTGATAGTCAGGGAAACATCTTTAACTATTTGGCGTTTATCATAGGCCTTGGCTAGGTTTTCTGCTTTTAAAGTTTTCATTGTTGCTCAGGTCTATTGCTTTTGCTCGGCACCGGACTCGGCATTTGGAGCAGGTTCGAGTGGCAGTTTGTTTTCGTTTTCTGGAGAACCTTTTATTAGTGGCACTTCAGTATTTTCCGATGCGGTCTCGGCATTAGGGTAGTAATGAATTTTAACTCGAGACCCTTGGGTCTGATCTCCCTTGGCGCGTATAGCTCTTCGTACAATGTCGTACTCTATTTCTTCACCTGAAAAGGAGTTGTCTTGTTGTACTAACTTAGCTTGGCCGGAAAAACGTAACAAGTTGTCTTTTGCAATATAAGTAATAGAGCTGCCATAGCCATGAGTGTTCGGGCTATCGGCGCTTACTTGTTGTACAAAGTGTGCTGGCTGGCCAGAGGCCTGGATGGTTGTAATGCTGCGATTTGTCGCCTTTACAGAAATATTATCTGCTTCTAGGCGAGATAAACCTTGGGAGATTATGACATTGCCGGTATAGGTTGACGTGCCATTCTGGTCGTCAAGGCTAGCCTGGTCTGACTCTATGGATATTGGAAGTTTACTGCTCGGGTCGATTGCAAAACAAAAAGCAGGCAAAAGGGTTAACAGGGTGGCACGGAGCAAGCTATTTATTGAAGGCATACTGTCCTCTGACATTGCTAAGGAGTTCAATGCGTTTTTCATTAAGCCAGCCGTTTAAGCCGGTTGCTTGAATGACGCTTTGATCTTTCCTAATGGTAACGGCTTGGTTTGATGAGATAAAGGCCTGTTTTCGGTCTATCGATATTTGATCGCTTTCAATGCTCCATGTTTTATCGCTGGGGATAATCTGCTCGATGATGACATTTCCGGAAAGCATTAGTGTATCGCTGTCTGGCTGGATTTCACCATTGTTGGCACTAAGTTGAATTATTTCTCCCTGTTCATTTGAGAGTGTCGCCTCAATGTGCTCGATATCGATTTGGTCAGATTGTGCGTAAAATAATGCGCTTTTACTTTGTAAGTTGGTTGAGAAGCCTTTGTCATCATATAGCGTAAATCTTGCGCCTTCGACGAATGCAGCGGGCCTGTCTGTACCTGCTTCTGATGCGCTTTTTTGGGTATCTTTTATCTTTTCTTCAGAAAATAAAAGTAGACCCAGTGCAAGGCAGGCTAGGGCAATGATTAAAGGTCTGTAATGGCTCGGGTTAAGCATAAATAGCCTGTTTTGAGTCTAAGATAAATAGCTCTGGTGGTACGCTTCCAGAAGTCCTTTAGCTTCCAGGATAAGGTCAGAAACTTCACGGACAGCACCTTGGCCGCCAGGGGTTTGAGTGCAATGTGCTGCATGCTTTTTAATAAGGCTATGCGCATTGGGAACTGTGATGCCTAGCTGCACGCTGGTGATTGCAGATAAGTCAGGTAAGTCATCGCCCACGTAACATATTTGGTCAAAGGAAATACCGAGTTCTTCGCTAATTTCACCTAGGGCAATTTTTTTGTCTTCTCTTCCTTGAAGGATGTTTTTAATGCCAAGGTCTTTTGCGCGCCTCGCCGTTAGTGCTGAGGTTCGACCTGTGATAATAGCGACTTCGATATCATGCTTCATTAGTGCTTTAATTCCTTGGCCATCAAGAATATTAAAGGCTTTTAGTTCGTCTCCTTGTGCAGAGAAATAAACACTGCCGCTAGTCATGACGCCGTCAACATCGAGTGCGACGAGTTTAATACTGGCTGCTTTATCTGCAATGTTTTTTGGAAGTGCGTTAAAAGTCATGTTGGTGGCCCTAAAGTCTTAGTTGTGAAGTTGAAGGTGTTGTAACTAGGCAAGTACAGTTTGTTCGTACAATACATAAAGGTAGCCACCATAGATAGCAAGTAATAGCGTGCCGGCTACCGGTCCAAGGCTGTTCTTCTTGGTTGCGTGCTTGATATAAACCATGGCAGCGAGCCCGAAGGTCAGGGCAAACATGAGAGCGTAGTCTCGGAATAGTGTCTCTTCACTAATCGGGATGCCACCCTGTGAGATTGGGTGAAGAAATGCAGGAATTGCTAGCACTGCTAATAGATTAAACAAGTTTGAGCCGATAATGTTTCCCAAGGCAAGGTCGTGATGGCCTTTAAGGGCGCTTGCAATGGAGGCTGCAAGTTCGGGTAGGCTGGTTCCAATGGCAACAATCGTTAAGCCGATGATGATTTTGCTCACGCCGAGCTCGGTAGCGATGCCAACTGCCCCCCAAACCAAAAGCTTTGAACTGGCGAGCAATAGAGCAATACTTATAGCTAGAAGAATGTAGGCTTTTTTTGCAGAGATGGATCTGCTGTCTTCTATTTCATCGATTTCTCCCGCGGGTGCGTTTTGAAGTTTGGCGAGAGCAATGAGTGAAATAAACAAAATTATAGATAGTGCAACACCGTCGAGTGCATCCAGCATGCCGTCACTGAGTAATAGGGTGGCCAAGAAAGTCGCGACCATGAGTACCGGGAACTCAACCTTCAGAATTGCCTTTTTAAGGGGGATGGCCGAGACCAGTGCTGTTGCGCCAAGTACTAGGGCAATGTTTGCGATATTCGAACCGATCGCATTTCCTACCGCAAGGTGACTTGCATTGTCTAGTGCTGCAGTACCTGAAACAATTAATTCGGGAGCTGAGGTGCCGAAGGCAACAACTGTTAAGCCGATCATCATCGGTGTCATGCCAAGGTTGAGCGCTGTAGCGACGGCGCCACTGACGAATCGGTCAGCACTCCAAATAAGAACAATAAGCCCGAGGATAATTGCTAAAGAAAATAGAAGCATAGGTTAGTATCTAATCAATGTTTTTTCTAGGGGTGTAATGAAGGGCCTTAGTATACCTATTAGTGAAGATATCGCCAGGTATTGCAAGCAAGTGATTATGTCCAATTTGTAATTGCAAAGCAATTTGATGAAGATGAGAATTAAGTACAAATAAATTGCTAAATTTCCTTGGCTCTATGAGGCAGCTTTGTTTAAATAGCCAAGCAATGCGTCAGTCGGTGGCGAATTTACTAGGTTTAGGGATAATCTATCTTGGATTCATATATAACAATTAATAATCTCCATTTTGTCAGAGGGCATCGAAGTATTTTCAATGGTGCGACCTTGCATATCCCTCGTGGAAAAGTTACCGCAATAATGGGGCCTAGTGGAACCGGAAAGACTACTCTGCTGAGATTGATTGGCGGTCAGTTACGGCCTGCAAGCGGTGAGATACTGGTTGACGGAGTCGATGTTAGCAAACTCAAGCGGAAAGATTTGTTTGAGGCTCGGCAGAAAATGGGGATGCTCTTTCAAAGTGGGGCGCTTTTTTCTGACCTGAGCGTTTATGAAAATGTTGCATTCCCGCTACGTGAGCACACTAACCTGCCTGAGGATATCATTCGAGATATCGTCTTGATGAAGCTTCATGCAGTAGGCTTACGTGGTACGCGTGAAATGATGCCTTCCGAATTGTCGGGCGGCATGACGCGTCGAGTAGCTCTGGCAAGAACCATTGCTTTGGACCCCGAATTAATTTTGTATGATGAACCTTTTGCAGGTCAGGACCCTATTGCGATGGGAGTGCTGGTTCAATTGATTCGCTTGCTTAATGATGCATTAGGCTTAACGAGCGTGCTGGTTTCGCATGATATTACAGAGTCCCTAAGCATCTGTGATCATGCTGTAATCTTGGCTGACGGTGTTGTCATTGGTGAAGGTTCTCCAGAGGAGCTAAAAACCTCAGGCTCTCCGCTGGTAAAGCAGTTTCTTAACGGTTTGCCTGATGGCCCTGTTCCTTTTCATTACCCGGCTACAGATTTTCGTAGCGAATTGTTAGGGTAGCCCATAGTTCCTTCAAGTGTGAGATTAGCTTAGTGATTGATTTTTTTGTTCAATATGGACGTAAGGGAATAGATTTTTGGGCGGCGATGGGGCGTTCGGGGATTTTCTTGCTCCGTGCTATTTTCGGTTTAACGCCAAACCTCAAAGGCTTTCGCCTTCTGGTCAAACAGTTATATCACGTCGGAGTGTTGTCGCTTGTTATTATTATTGTATCCGGCTTGTTTATCGGTATGGTGCTTGCTTTACAGGGCTACAGCATTCTTGTCGATTATGGCTCAGAACAAGCTGTTGGGCAGATGGTTGCCTTAACACTGGTTAGAGAGCTGGGGCCGGTGGTGACAGCGTTACTGTTCGCTGGCCGCGCAGGTTCAGCTTTAACGGCAGAAATTGGCCTGATGAAGGCTACCGAGCAGCTCAGTAGTATGGAAATGATGGGTGTTGACCCCTTAAAGTGCGTTATTGCACCGCGCTTGTGGGCTGGTTTTATCTCGATGCCGCTTCTGGCTGCAATCTTTAGTATGGTTGGTGTTTTTGGCGGTTTGCTCGTTGGCGTAGACTGGTTGGGCGTTTACGAG
>NZ_LWGA01000534.1:0-371 GCF_001635235.1 Oleiphilus sp. HI0117
CTCTAAGCAGTATCGCTTTTGCAGAAGATAAACCTAAATATTATGCCGGGCTGGATGCCCACTACCTGATAAATACTATTGGTAATGAACAAAGTGGCGAAGCGGAGTTCGATATCTCTGGAGCTGGTCTGAGAGCGGGATTATATTTGGAGCCTCAAGTAGGGCTTGAAGTTTATGCCGCACAAGGTGTCACTGAGGGAGACGATATTGGTATTGATATGAGTCTCGTATCTTCGGTTGGGATATTGGGTCGTTTCGAGTCTCCAGAGGCTGAGAACGGTGGGAAATTGTTTATCTTGCTTGGCTATGGCATGTCTGAACTGGAAATGACCCGCAGCGCCTCCAGCCCCGTAGATAGAGAGTTGTATCAT
>NZ_LWGA01000535.1:0-422 GCF_001635235.1 Oleiphilus sp. HI0117
GGCGTCATACTAGTGATAACGATATCTCGGTTTGGAAAACGCCTTTGAATCTCTCGAATAATTGGCTCCGCTGCTAGCACTTCGCCTACGGACACAGCATGCACCCAAATACTTCTATTCAGCTTTGGCGCATTAAAAAAACCAAAACGCTCCATTTTTCTGGCCTTATATTCTGGCGCCTTAAATCCTCGCCATAAAAGCTTCAGATAAACAAATGGCATACAGAGTGCGAAAAGAATTGTGTAAACTAAGCGGAACATAAGCGCCTTTCGAAAAATTCAAAAGACGCAGTATAGACGATTAGCAGCGCTTCTCACATCACTTGATGAGAGAGCGCTTCCGAGGAAAACGATATCTATGTCAAGCCAATCTAACACGGGAGCTACCCGACCTTTGATGGTTTGGGTCTGTCATGATGGGCG
>NZ_LWGA01000536.1:0-480 GCF_001635235.1 Oleiphilus sp. HI0117
GGCTCACTTTCGTTTTCGAGCCAAATATCAACCCCGGCGATCGGTTTGATACCAGAACCGCGCGTAGACTTATAGAACTTGACGAGTGCACACAGGTTAGATTGATCAGTGATCGCGACCGCCGGAAACTCCTCATCGACCAACTGTTTAATCAGCGGTTTGATCCTTACCAAACCGTTGGTAAGGGAGAATTCAGTATGTAACTTGAGATGAACAAATTTTGCTGGCATGAGGTATCGCGATGACATATTGTAGGAGCTGAGATGTTAGCATGACTTAAGGCCTTGTCGAAGCATCTTAGCGCTTATTTTTTACGACTTTAATTCCCGTATCAGACGCATTGGTGAACCTTATCAAAACACAATTTAACCACAACCAGTTGATAGATCTACTCAACTCAGTTGAAACAATTGCCTTAGTTGGTGCCAGTCAAAAACCCGAAAGACCAAGTAATGAAGTCATGAACTTCTTGCAAAACAA
>NZ_LWGA01000537.1:0-222 GCF_001635235.1 Oleiphilus sp. HI0117
AACAGGTCATTCAGATTCTCATTGACGACCTGAAGAGCAAGTTTGGTATCAAGCAACCACGTATTCTCGTGGCAGGCTTAAACCCTCATGCAGGTGAAAACGGCCATATGGGCAGGGAAGAAATNGATATTATTGCGCCTGTTATGGCAAGCTTTAAGAGCCAGGCAGAATTACTAGGCCCCTTACCTGCCGATACCTTATTCAATAAAAAATACTTAGAAG
>NZ_LWGA01000538.1:0-379 GCF_001635235.1 Oleiphilus sp. HI0117
TTCACCCAACCCTTAACACCGTATACCGAGGTAATCTTACCCATTACAGCTTTTTCTGTAGCTTTGCTCATGAGTAATTATTTCCAGCCGGTATCAATGTTAGCTTTCCAGACTACTTAAACGGCCTTACGCAGCTTTAGCAGACTCTTTCAAAAGTGTCTTAACTCGGTCAGAAGTCTGAGCACCTTTATCTAACCAGTGCTGAACACGGTCAGAATCAACTCTTAAACGTTCTTCCTGGCCACGTGCCAAAGGATTGAAAAAACCAACACGTTCCAAATAACGACCATCACGTGAAGAACGGCTGTCTGTAACTGTTAGATGATAAAATGGGCGCTTCTTAGAGCCACCACGAGATAAACGGATAGTAACCATTCGT
>NZ_LWGA01000539.1:0-400 GCF_001635235.1 Oleiphilus sp. HI0117
ACTATTGCTTGAGGGTGAACTTTAGTGTCTGAATGGATTTTGGCATCAGGGTGGATTGTCATTAACGTTCTCGCTCCGCTGTCATAATTTCTGCAATACAAGCAACCTCACCATCTACATATGCAGTACAGTCAAACTTCCAGATGTTATGCTTTGCTGCAATCAAATGAGATTCTAGTACCAGTTGATCGCCCGGAACAATTGGCCTTTTAAAGCGCGCTTTATTTGTTCCGGCAAAATAGTGTATTAAGTTTTCACTTGGCTTTTTGTTAGTCGTAATAAAGCCGAGTATGCCTGAAACCTGCGCTAGTGCCTCCAGCACAAGCACACCAGGCATGATTGGTTGATCAGGGAAATGTCCTTGAAAGTAGTTTTCGTTTACCGTCACATTTTTAAAGCC
>NZ_LWGA01000540.1:0-11939 GCF_001635235.1 Oleiphilus sp. HI0117
TCAGGGACATACTTCTAAACCTTTTGATTGTTAATCAGTATCAAGGCGGTAAAACCGCCTACCATTATGCCAGGTAATATTCTGGTACGAATCGGAAGAAAAAATGCCTTTAATCAAACTCAAATCTTCATTTCTAAATGGCCTCAAAGCGCGCGTTGAGGGAAGATCTGTTCCAAACATCAAAGCATTAGGATTAATCAGCACCATCTCTTGAAGGCGCTTAATAGGGTCAAAATCGACTCGACCAAAGCCGCAAACTTTTACATAAACGCCATGCCTTAATAAATCATCTACAACAGGAAACGATGACTTCTCCATACCCATGTGATCAATACATACCTTAGGCAAATTCTTGATCAAATCTTGAAGATGATATAAACCTTCAGATGAAATATATAACTCAATATGCCAACCACACAAGTCATAAACTCGTTGTGCGAAATAGCATAGATAGCCAACCCGCTCACTTCCACCCCGAAAGAGGTTAAAGCGAACCCCCCTTACTCCGGCAGCATCGAGTTTTAATAGTTCACCATCAGAAATATCATGTGGAACCTGCGTAACCCCGACAAAATTATTAGATCTTGAGTTTAGTAAGGCAAGCGCCGAAAGTAGATAGCTCTGATCAAAAGCCTGAAAAGAGCCTGAAACAACGACACCACTCTTGATATTAAGCAGTGAGACACGTTCAAGATATTGTTCTACATCAAAGTCATCTGGTAAGAAGCCGTGATTAGAAACTAAGGGAAATCGACTATCAATTATATGAAAATGAGCATCAAAAACTGACAACTAAGCACTCCCAATGTAAAGGACGGCTCTTATGATACAGAACATCACCAATGGATCGAAGTTGCCTTAGAAAAATAGATAAACCAAACCAAGCTTTAGCTCATCAAGCACTTATCAAGTTCAGCTAATAAAAAGAAAAGAAATCAGTGCGGTGGGTTTAGCAGAGCTAAACTCTCACCGCACAAATTAGATATAAAGCTTAAATTTTAAGCTTTATTCTCAGTTTCTTTAGACTTAACACGAATGTGAAGTTCACGAAGCTGCTTATTATCAACTTCGCCAGGAGCCTGAGTTAACACACAGGTTGCACTTTGTGTTTTAGGGAAGGCAATCACTTCACGAATAGACTTAGCGCCAGTCATTAACATCACTAGACGATCCAAACCAAAGGCCAAACCACCATGAGGAGGACAACCATATTTTAGGGCGTCTAATAGGAAACCAAACTTATTTTGGGCTTCTTCGTCATCGATACCAAGAATCTCGAAAACAGTTTTTTGCATGGTGCCGTCATGAATACGAATTGAGCCACCGCCTAATTCACAACCATTCAAGACCATATCATAAGCTCTTGACAAAGCGGTTGCCGGATCTTGCTTCAACTCTTCAGGTGAGCACGATGGAGCAGTAAATGGATGGTGAATAGCTGTTAAACCACCGTCATCTAACTCCTCAAACATTGGGAAGTCCACTACCCACATTGGCGCCCACTCACAAGTATAAAGATCAAGGTCCTCACCGATCTTGCATCGAAGTGCACCAAGCGCTTCGTTGACAATTTTCTCTTTGTCAGCACCAAAGAAGACGATATCGCCATTTTTAGCACCCACCTTTTCCATAATGGATAGGGCAACATCTTCACCCAAGAACTTAACAATTGGTGATTGTAGGCCTTCAGCGCCTTTTTCAAGTTCGTTAACCTTGATCCAGGCCAAGCCTTTCGCGCCGTAAATACCAACGAACTCAGTGTATGCATCAATTTGCTTACGAGATAATGATGCACCGCCATCGACCTTAAGCGCAGCAACACGGCCTTTAGGGTCTTTTGCAGGCCCAGCAAATACTTTAAATTCTACAGTTGCCATTAAGTCAGCAACATCCACAATCTCTAAGGGAATACGTAGATCCGGTTTGTCACTACCATAACGGCTCATTGCCTCGGCGTAACTCATTTGCGGGAAGTTACCAAGCTCGACATCAAGCAAATCTTTGAACATTGAGCCAACTAAAGACTCCATCATGCCCATCAATTGATCTTCTTCAATATAAGAACACTCGACATCTACCTGCGTAAACTCAGGCTGACGATCAGCACGAAGGTCTTCGTCACGGAAGCACTTAGCAATCTGGTAGTAACGATCAACACCCGACACCATTAGTAGCTGCTTAAATAACTGCGGCGACTGCGGCAATGCAAAAAAGTTACCTTGATGAGTACGGCTAGGAACCAAATAGTCTCGCGCACCTTCTGGTGTAGCTCGTGTAAGAATAGGCGTTTCAACATCCATAAAGTCCAACTTATCCAAAAAGTTACGGATATAGTTAGTTACCTTAGAGCGGAACACGAGCTTGTTAAGCATCTCTGGACGACGCAGATCCATAAAACGGTACTTTAGGCGAGTGTCTTCGCCTACATCCACGTAACCATCTAGCGGGAATGGTGGTGTTTCTGCTTCATTCAATATCGTTAATTCTTTACCCAGTATTTCAATCTTACCAGTGGGCATATTGTCATTAACGGTGCCTTCTGGGCGAGCACGAACAAGGCCTTTTATCTGCAGTACCCATTCACTTCTTGCACGATCAGCTAACGCAAAAGCCTGCTCGGTATCTGGATCTATAACAACTTGAGCCATACCTTCACGATCGCGCATATCTAGAAATATAACACCCCCATGGTCACGACGACGGTGAACCCAACCGCAGAGAGTCACTTCTTGACCGATATTATCTTCATTAACCGAACCGCAATAATGGCTTCGCATAAACTATTCTCACTTAATTCTAAATACTGATTAATTGTTAATTATCTTTGTTAAATCGCTACTTTATCAGGCTGCTGAAGAGCTTTCACTGCCTTTAGATTTAGAGCTATTCTCATTCTTTGAGTTGCACAGGTTTTTCTTATTTCCTGTTTTAAAATCTGTCTCATACCAACCTGACCCTGATAACCTAAAACCAGCAGCGGATATACGCTTTGAAAAAGTACTTTCGCTACACTCAGGACAATCAGTTAATGGCTTATCACTCATTTTCTGTAAGACATCTTTTTCAAAACCACAAGATTTACACACATATTCATAAATCGGCATTATTCATTACCACCTATATAAATCTTTCTTTACATACTTATTTAAAGACATGACATCTAAATCACATAACAGCCATGACTAAGCAAAATCGGCGCACAGTATATACAATCTAAATATTAAAATCAGCGCTATAAAACCCAAAAAACCCCGACAGACTACGCGCTCAGGGTTCATTTTGAATAACAAATCGTTAAAGGCTAACACCTAACAATTACATAATTTGTTGTAAGATCCATATCCGCATAATAAAAAGCACACACAAAACGATATTCACCTAAGCAAGCGAACCCTATAACAAACAAAGCCGCCCTTCTGGGCGGCCTTATAAAGCTAAAGATAGAATAAGAAGCGAGCTTTTCCTCCCTCCTTGCTATTCATTTAATTAGACTGAAAATAGATGGGCTTCAGAACCGTCTCCTTTGGTGCGCCGAGCTTAACTTCACCATCTACCACCTTATAAGGGTAAGACCACGATCTAGCCCAGCCCGCTATATGCTCTGCCACTACTCGAATGTAGTCCATGGATGAGCCATCAGCATTCTTTCTTGTTTCAATATACATTAAGCCGACACCCCACTTTGCACGAGTTTTAGCAATACGCTTTAAATATTGAATGATTGAGGCTAGTTGAAAATCCTTTTTAACAAGATTTTGGTGCTCAATAGCTAACACGTTAAATTCACCCTGCGGGGAAAGTACCATCCCAAAAGGTAAAAATTCACCACGTTCAAGCAAGTTCTTTTCCATGCGCATCCAACCCTGCACCATCATATATTTAAGCTGCGCGATCGCTTGCTCCTCAGTAACCTTACCCCGCCTCACTTGGTTAAGGTCAACAGCGCTCTCGGCAATTGGCGCCTCGACAAGATCTTCTGCTTTTATTTTTCTTTTGCCTTCTTCAGCTGATACTAAGGTGCTCGACACTGAGAACAGCAAACCAAGCAGTATCCAACCAAATTTCAACATCTTCATATAGAGACTCCAATCATTATTATAACGGTGAGATAAAACTGTTGTGGATATAAATTATCTGGGCGAGAGAAGAATGTCTACAGTGAATCAGTAGAATTTGTGACTTTTGTTAGGCATTTTTTATAATGTGAACGAGGCAGTGAACGGAATTTCATAACAAACACTTTTAGCCACAAAAGCCTACCCCACATTTCCCTGCCAACAGAATTTACAGACAACAGAAACTAAAAAAACCACCTCACAATGTGAGGCGGTTTCTCGTTTTGCTTCTAACTTAACTAAACACTTTCGTATCCAGCTTCAGCTAAGATCAAGATCTTAGTGAGCAGAGATAGTCCAGTTTGTAGTGTTAGTCACATCAGTCAAGTAGATTTTACCGATAGAAGTACCAGTGTCACCGAAAGACAATGAACCGATATCTAGGTCAAACTTAGAAGTAGTGTTGATTGCGATACCGTCAACATAACCTTCTCTTGTGTTGGTACCTTGGAAAACTTGACCAGCTGGGTTCAAAGCAACAGAACCTAGATCAAGAACTGCGTCTTTAACAGCGTAAATGTCACGCATTGAGTGAGCGAAACCGAATGCATTCAATCCGTCTAGACCAGAAGTGTCACCACGGTGGTTGTGGATTTTCAGATCGTTGATCTGAACACCAGCGATATCGATGTAAACATCTAAATCAGTGATGTTGAAGTAGCTATCCATGTGGATTTTTGAGTTCGCATCACCGTAACCAGTAGAACCAGTAGCAACATCAGTAGCTTCAGCATTAGAGATACGACCGTTACCATCAGTGTCAGTAGCGCCGAAACCATTACCATTGTTTTCGATATGGATATCTTTGTGTCCCAAGTAACCAGCAATGCTTAGGTCACTGATCAAAGTAGTAGTTTGTGCAGTAGTAAGATCTGCACCTTCCTGGTAAGAAGACTCTGCAATACCGATTGCACCGATTTCGTATTTGAAATCAACCGCTGATACAGCTGCGTCGATAACTTGTTGAGTTGTGTAACCACTAAGTGCAGTAGCACCGCCAGCGATAAGGTCATCAGCACTGACAAGAGCAGCCAATGGATCAGTAGCGATTTCGTGAATTAACAAGTCACCGTCTTCGATACCAACACGACCCTTAACGAATGTTCCGCCAGTTGCAGTTGCAATTGCTTGAACAACAGATACACCAGGAGCATTTACTGGATCAAATTGTACATTGTTAGCTTCTAGCTGTGTCAAAGATGCACCACCAGCGTTAGCTTCGATACCGCCAGCCAAACCAGCTAGACGACCGTCATCTACAGCACCGTATGCTAGAGCCAATGCAGCTAGACCTTCAGCACCGTAAAAATCAGACAAACCACGATCTAAAATGTTTTCGCCAGTAGCAGCGGAACCAGCAATATCGATGTTCATACGGATATTGTCAAGCATGTCAGTGTTGTTTGCTAGGTTATTCGGGTCATCAGTAAGATTTTGGTTACCACCGATTTTGATATCGTTGATGAATAGGCTACCAGCATCTTTATACATGAACTGACCGATAGAAACTTTAGATTCTATATCGATAGTCAAACCAGCTTGACCAGTTAGCTCGCCCATTGCTGAGTCGTCTAGAGCTTTAAGTTCAGCTTGTGCGCCAGCAGAAGCAGCAGCGATTGCAGAAACTAGTGCGATTTTTTTCAGGCCTTTCATATTATTCTCCTAATATTTAGGTTACGTTAAAACTGTCTTAGACTTATGTGTCTTAACGCGATCATTTGATTTATATGATTTCATTTTTTTCTAACAAGCTGTGTTGCTCGCCAGTGAGATCATAATATGTATTTTGATTTCTATTTACCGTGATTGCTTTCACAAAAAGTTACGGAGAGTAACCTTTAGGCAGAAATGTAAGGGTTTTTAACAGAATTTGACATTTGAAGGCTGTTTTCGGGCGTATTTTAGAATTTAAGAAAGAAAAAAATGTCGACATAAAGAAAAACAATACAAAATATTGAGTTAAATAGAGCCCCTAAACGAAAAAACCGCCTTTATAGGCGGCTTTAATAAAACAAGGCTTTTATTTTTTAGTAAAGTAAACCGGCTTTACTTCCAATTCTTGAGGGGTACCCAATTTAAACTCTCCATCCTCCATCTTAAAAGGGTATGCCCAATGGCGAGCCCAACCAGCAATATGTTCTGTCATCACGATAATTCTCTGGAGATATGTACCGTCATCTCGCTTGATGGCCCTAATATACATAATACCAACTGCCCACATTGAACGCGTTTGAGCAATAGCTGCCATGCTTTCAGCGAGTTTTACTAGAACAACCTGTGAAGGTAGTTTTGCTTCAATATCTGGAATGACTGCTTTAAACTCGGCATCAGGAGACAGCGTCAAGCCAAATGGAGGGAAAGAACCGTTTTTAACAACTTCCTTTTTAATTCTATCAAAGCCTTTGACCATCATATATTTGAGTTGGTTTACAGATTGCGCTTCTGTTAGCTTGGCACGCTTTAAAGAGTTAAAATCTTCAGCCTGCAAGGGAGAAACCCAAGACAAAACGCATAGCGCTAGAAGTAAAAGGCAGCAGAATGAACGCTTCATTAAAAACTCCAATTGTTATGTTTTATTTTACGGCGATAAATTATCGGGTGTCGAACAAATGTCCATATACATTCTTATAGAATTTAATTTTGCGATAACTTAATGAAGAATTTTGAAACAGCTTACCAAACAAATCAAACAAAACACCCGGCAAAGTGGCTACAAAAGGAAATTATTCTTAATGAAGCGCAGTGCCATGCCTTGTTAGCCTCCCTCCCCCATTCAATCTTTTTAGATAGCGGCGTTGATGAGTCAAAAGGTCGCTTCAATATTATTAGCGGTTCGCCTTTATTTACTCATACAATAAATAAAGCAGAGTTATCTCACACTCCAAACCTAGTTAAGCCAAGCAATATTCATGAGTCACTTAACTACGAGCAACAAGAAATCCCATCAATATTTTCAGATTTACCTTTTACAGCAGGGTTAATTGGATACTCAAGTTATGAGTATGGGGCTCTTAATATTATTGAAGCACCTCAATTAATGGAAGAAAGTAAACTCCCCCTTCTATATATAGGTGAATATACCTGGTCTTATATTCATGACAAAAAACAAAAGCGCGGTTATCTAACGTATTCACCACGCTGCCCTCTCGATTTGCGAGACAAGATTGAAAATATTATTTCCGATACCCACGAAAAGAACGCCACATATAAACATAAGCAGCAAACTAACAAGCCTAACTGGCAGAAGACCATTTCATATCAGCGTTATTCAGAAGCTTTTGAGCAAATACAAAGCTACATAATTGCCGGAGACTGTTATCAAGTAAATCTAACTCAGCGTTTTGAAGCAGATTTTGATGACCCATCACTCCCTTTGTATTTCCAACTCAGAGAAAAAGTCGATACGCCTTATTCAGCGTTCATCTCTTTTAGTGACGATCAACAGTTATTAAGCTTCTCGCCTGAACAATTTATTGGAATCAAGAATAAAGAAATAAACACAAAACCAATAAAGGGCACCGCTCAGAATACAAATAAAGCTGAAGCCCCGCAAAAATTGCAAGAAAGCACAAAAAACCAAGCCGAAAACTTAATGATTGTTGATTTACTTCGTAACGACCTAAGCAAAGTTTGTGAATTAGGCAGTGTTAAGGTGGAAAAGCTATTCGAACTTGAAACTTTCAAGAATGTACATCACCTAATTAGCCATATAAAAGGGAGGCTTAGGAAGGATGTTACCGAATTAGATGCATTTTTTGCCTGTTTTCCAGGTGGGTCTATTACGGGAGCTCCTAAAATTAGGTCAATGGAAATTATTAATGAGTTAGAAGGCTCCGGCAGAGACGCCTATTGCGGTTCAATTTTTTATCTAAATGGAAATGGAAATTTTGACAGTAATATACTTATTCGAACCATTGTGCATTCGGGAAATAAATTACATTGCTGGGGCGGCGGCGGAATCGTTCACGACTCAAACTGTAAAGAAGAGTATCTAGAAAGTTTAACTAAGGTCAGTAATTTAACGGGAATTTCGGAATAAGCATATAGAGCCTTCCTTATATAGAGCTAATCGTCCTGTTTTACTGACTCATCTTCGGTGCCGACTAGCTCTAATTGTGCATTTAATTCTTTGGAAATTAGCTCAATATCTCGAATTTCGGCCAAGGTTGGCAGGTCATCAAGGCTGCTTAGGTTGAAATAGGAAAGAAAATGCTTGGTCGTTGCATAAATTGCTGGTCGACCGGGAACCTCGCGATGACCCACAACTCGCACCCAATTTCTTTCTAGCAGGGTCTTCATTATGGTAGAGCTGACTGCAACCCCCCGAACTTCTTCAATATCGCCACGCGTAATCGGTTGGCGATAGGCAATCAAGGCCAATGTTTCCAAAAGTGCTCTGGAATACTTTTGAGGTCGTTCTTCCCATAAACGCTGTACCCACTCGCTCATTGAAGGCCGGGACTGAAAGCGATAAGCGCCAGAAAACTCAACCAACTCAACACCACGACCTTTGTAGTCTTCCTCAATTTCTTGCAATACGGAGCGAAACACTGCCCTGGTAGGCGTAAGGTCAGGTTCCAATAAAGCTTGAATCGCATCGATAGACAAAGGTTTACCTGCTGAAAACAGAAGCGCTTCGACAATAGGTTTTAATACTTCAACGGTGGGCTCAAGTGAATTATAGGTGTATTGATTCCCTACATTAGTAAGATCTTCGCTATTTGAACTAAGTAACTCTTTAATGTCTACCATTTCAAAGCTCTTTATTGTGCTCCGCGCGCCCGAACATGAATAGGCCCCAAGGTTTCTGATTGAACAAAATCGAGCAACTGCTCTTTAACTAATTCCATAATTGCCAAAAATGTTACCACAACACCATCTCGCCCTTCCTCTGGACTAAAGAGCGCAGCGAAAGGGACGAACTGTTCGGGCGTTACCTTAGATAAGATAATTGTCATCCTCTCTCTAGTTGAGAGCTTCTCTTTTTCAATATGGTGGCTTACAAACATATCAGAGCGTTGCAGAACAGAATTAAGTGCCTGAATTAACTCATTTAGCGAGACATCAGGATGTATCTTTCCGTCAGAACTGGTTTCTGCTTTGATATGAACAGGAACTATTTCTCTATCAACGCGTGGTAACTCATCCAAATCTTCAGCTGCTTTCTTGAAGCGTTCATATTGCTGAAGGCGACGAATCAATTCAGCACGTGGGTCTTCTTCTTCGTCATCTTCATGCGAAATTTTAGGCAATAACATTCGAGATTTGATCTCGGCCAACATCGCAGCCATGAGTAGGTACTCAGCAGCCAGCTCGAACTTCATCTTTTTCGCAACTTGAATATATTCGATGTACTGACGCGTTATCTCACTCACATCAACTGCCAGAATATCCATATTTTGGCGTCGTATCAAATACAGGAGCAGATCTAGCGGGCCTTCAAAGGCTTCGAGAATAACCGATAAAGCATCGGGGGGAATATAGAGGTCTTGAGGGACATCCCTTACAACTTTACCTTCGACAATTGCCAAAGGTAATTCTTGTTGCACAGCTGACATACTCAAGCCCCCTATCTTCTAGCACTTTACGCGCCGAAAGATAAACCCATTACACGTCGAACTTCCTGAAGCGTTCCCTTTGCTGCGTCACGCGCGCGCTCGGCACCTTCAGATAAAATACTACGCACTAATTCTGGGTTCTCTTCATACTGGCGAGCACGTTCACGAATTGGGCGCTGCTCTTCAAGCACTTTTTCAATTATTGGGTTCTTACATTCCAAACAACCAATGCCTGCACTGGTGCAACCTTCACGAACCCAGCATTTAGTACTTTCGTCGGAATAAACATCATGCAACTTCCACACAGGGCACTTATCTGGATCACCCGGATCAGATAAGCGTACACGTTGTGGGTCTGTCTGCATGGTTCGTATTTTTTGAGTAACCGAATCCGGATCCTCACGTAAGCCAATAGTATTGCCGTAAGATTTGGACATTTTCTGACCATCTAAACCTGGCATCTTCGATGCTTCAGTCAATAATGGCTGAGGCTCAGGTAGAATCACTTTACCGCCTCCCTCAATAAAACCAAACAAGCGTTCACGATCGCCTAGTGATATATTTTGCTGGTCTTTGATCAAAGCTCTTGCAGTTTCCAAAGCCTCATCGTCGCCCTGTTCTTGGAATCGCTTCTGTAAATTACGATAAAGCTTGGCGTTTTTCTTACCCATTTTCTTTATCGCTGCTTCAGCCTGCTCTTCAAAACCCGGATCTTTACCATATAAATGATTAAAGCGACGAGCAATTTCACGCGTCAATTCGACATGAGCTACCTGGTCAGCACCAACAGGAACAAAACCCGCACGATAAACTAAGATGTCAGCACTTTGTAATAATGGATAACCTAAGAAACCGTAAGTTGCCAAATCTTTTTCTTTCAACTTCTCTTGCTGGTCTTTGTAAGTTGGTACACGTTCCAGCCAACCTAAAGGCGTCATCATTGACAACAATAGGTGCAACTCTGCATGTTCAGGCACCATAGACTGAACAAACATTGTCGCTGAACCTGGGTTAATACCCGCAGCAAGCCAATCGATCACCATATCCCACACGCTCTGTTCTATCATGAAAGGGTCTTCATAATGCGTTGTGAGTGCATGCCAGTCTGCAACGAAGAGGAAACATTCATAATCGTGTTGCAACTCTACCCAGTTCTTGAGTACACCATGATAATGCCCAAGATGTAGCTTGCCCGTAGGGCGCATACCGGATAAAACTCTTTGCTGTGATTCAACCGAACTCAAAGCTGGCTCCTATTTATAATCTGCTATGGATAATGGATTACGTGATGAAAGTCTGGCTCGTAAAAAATACCAATGACTACTTACATACCACCTTCCGTAAAAAACGGAAGTATACTTACTTTTCTTGATAATTTCAGGGTCAGTGTATTTTTCTGGTGATCGAAGCAAAAAAACCTTAAGTTCTAGGCTGGCGCATCGTTACAAATTCTTCTGCAGCAGTAGGATGAATACCAATAGTTTGGTCAAAACTCTGTTTCGTAGCGCCAGCTTTTAATGCAACGGCAATACCTTGAATAATCTCTCCGGCCTCTGCACCAACCATGTGAACACCTAAGACAGCATCTGTTTTCTTGTCTACAACCATCTTCATTAAGGTACGTTCATCACGCCCAGACAAAGTATGCTTCATCATTTTAAAATTAGACACATAGACATCAATGTCATCAAACTCTTCCCGCGCTTGCTCCTCACTCAAGCCAACCGTAGCAATATTTGGCTGACAAAAAACAGCCGTCGGTATCAAGGAATAGTCGACTAATGAAGGTTTAGTTGAGGAAAAGAAATAATTAGCTAAGAACATACCTTCGGCAAGCGCAACCGGCGTAAGCTGCATACCACCTATTACATCACCAATCGCATAGATCGAGGGTTCACTTGTTTGAAAATAATCATTAACCTTAATCTGACCTTTGTCATCAAGCGCTACCTTAGTATTCTCTATGCCTAAGTCGTAGGAGTATGGCTTTCGACCTGTTGCATAAAGCACCAAACCAGTAGATTCGGTAGCGCCACTTTTTAGCTGAAGATTTAAAGAACCGTTATCCAGCTTTGAAATACTGTCGATATTCTCATTAAACCTTAAGCGAATACCTTTTTTGCTAATCTCATCACGCACGAACTCCCGCACTTCTTGATCAAAACCGCGCAAGAACAGCTCACCACGATAAACCAAGGTCGTGTCGACACCAAGCCCTTGAAGAATTCCGGCCATTTCTACAGCTATATAGCCACCACCCACAACC
>NZ_LWGA01000541.1:0-557 GCF_001635235.1 Oleiphilus sp. HI0117
AGAAGTCACCTTTAAATAGCCAAGAGCAAAGCGCATGAACTACGAGACAGCAAAACAGTACTTACTATCAAAACCTGAAGCCAGAGAAGACTACCCTTTTGGCCCAGATGTTATGGTTCCGAAAATTAAGGCTAAGATGTTTGCTACGCTTGGCGTTAATGACAACATTGCCCAAATGAACCTAAAGTGCGACCCGAATCAAGCAAACGAACTACGCGACCTTTTTGAAGCAGTAAAGCCCGGTTACCATATGAACAAGCTTCACTGGAATACTATAATTCTTGACGGGAGCATCCCGGTCGGTGAAATTGAACGAATGATCGACCACTCCTACAAACTTGTCGTAAAAAAGCTGAGAAAAGCCGAACGCCAAGCATTGGAACTGAGTTATGGAAAAGAAGCTTTGTATAAAGATTAGCGAAGACAGGCTAGTCAGTATTCTTACCAGCCAGCAAATTAATCATCATCCTGCATAGGAATTATATACTTCCCCGACTCGAGACCCGATATTCGCTCATTAATCATGGTTTGCTCGGCGCCTGATAAGGCAAGCGACT
>NZ_LWGA01000542.1:0-423 GCF_001635235.1 Oleiphilus sp. HI0117
AGCGAAACGGGTGGTTGTTGTTCATGCAAAATATATCTCTATCAAACCCTGTATCAGCAGGAAACGCACCAGCAGCGTCAACTAGCGGTCCAGCATTGGGCGCGAGCAGCGAACCGGGTGCATCACCCATAGAGGGTTCATTTGGTGCTACATTAACAGGTGTCTATCAGTCTTCTATAAGTCCTGAGAAACTTGATGATATTGCTGCTAAGCTTGAAGCTTTAGGGCTGGATTCAAGCTTCCTGGATGATATCAACGCATTATTGAGTGGCAATTTAATGTCTCTGGATGCGGCACAGCAAGGCATAGAATTGCCGGAAATGAGTACTTTTCTTTCTAACTCGCTGGCAGAGCTTGAGAGTGGTCTTGGATTTTCAAGTGATGACATACCCGAAGATGTGTTGGCATCTTTGCTAAATACGG
>NZ_LWGA01000543.1:0-642 GCF_001635235.1 Oleiphilus sp. HI0117
CCTTTCGCTTCAGGCATCCTCTAAGGTTAGCAATGTAATATGAAACCTGCCAATAACCAATCAATTCAAATGATCTGCAGATGAAACAAGTCAATTATGATCTGCCCATCACTTAGCGGTATCTGTTTATACGAAAGAGTTGCTTTTGCTTATTTTGAATCATTTAGCCAACGATCAAACTGGCTGTTTTATCCGTATCTAAATTGCGCACCTGAAAGGTGACTTAGCGGACTATAAGGAATCACGAGAGTTCAGCTCCTCCTTCCAAGCAGACAAACTTAGATATCCGTTAGCGGGAAATTTTAGATCTCAATAAGATATTCTGAGCCCNCATGAGATACCAATACCGCCAAAGCAGCACAGCAATGAGCGCTTCAAGAACAGCCATTCCTAACAAGCTTGTGTCTGAGCTGAAAAGCGGCAAAGCGATCAACCTAAAGCCTATTAGCCCTGTCGATACTATCGCTGCGAAAAAGACGGCGCCTTCCAAGTAAGGCTTGTAAAATGATGACAGTATCATTGCACAACCGATCCCTACTTGAAGCCCTCCATAGACAGAAAAGAATTCGGCAAGCCCCATCTCACTCTGAAAGTTTATCCCCAAGAAACTGGCGGACAATGTGGGATTTATCGCACACCACA
>NZ_LWGA01000544.1:0-572 GCF_001635235.1 Oleiphilus sp. HI0117
CAAACTCAAATTAATAGCTTATTAGGGACTGATAATGGAAGCTATTCTACGACTGACAGTGCCACAGAGATTACTCAGGCGATTACAGGCAAAGTTGCGGAACTCGGCACCGATCCTTTGAGTTTGTATAACTGGGTACACGATACTATTCGCTGGATTCCGAGCTTTGGTGTGATGCAAGGTGCTGATTACACGCTTCAATCAGAACAAGGCAATGCCTTTGATAGCTCAAGCTTATTGATCTCGCTGCTAAGAGCCGCGGGTCACGAAGCAAGATATAAATACGGTGTCGTCAATATACCTGCCGACCAAGCAAGAAATTGGGTGGGTAACGTTAAGAATGCTGCAGCGGTTGCCAACCTTATGAGCCAAGGTGGGATTCCACAACACCAGTATAGCTATGGGGGTGATGTTGAAGAGATACAGCTTGAGCATGTCTGGGTTGAGGTAAAGCAAGGTGAAACCTGGTATAGCCTGGACCCGAGCTTTAAACAATACACTTATACCGATGGGTTGGATCTTGAAAATCAGGTCGCTTTTGATGCGCAAGGTTTATTAACTTCCTTGGAAGA
>NZ_LWGA01000545.1:0-695 GCF_001635235.1 Oleiphilus sp. HI0117
GTCAACGTGTCCAGGAGTATCTATGATGTTCATGCGGTGATCATCCCAGAAGGTTGTGATCGCTGCAGACTGGATAGTAATACCACGCTCAGCTTCCTGCTCCATAAAGTCAGTTGTAGATTCACCATCGTGAACCTCACCAGTCTTATGGATCTTACCAGTTAGCTTTAGAATACGTTCTGTAGTGGTTGTTTTACCAGCATCAACGTGAGCGAAGATGCCTATATTTCTGTATTTGGATAGATCTGTCATTATTCTACTCAATAAGTTCAGGGCGGAAAAAAATTTGCGGTAGTATACAGGATTTTTTTCGAAAGTTTGAAAAAAAACGTAACATTTTATGCCTGGGCAAAAAATAGTCGTATTTAATTTATTTAGGCAGCTATTTTTTCTGCCATGGGCTGTTACATAAGTCGATATAAAGCGCTTCAACTTTGCTACGAGCCCAAGGGGTTTTTCTTAGGAATTTTAAGCTGGACTTAATGCTCGGGTCGTATTGAAAGCAACGAACAGGAATTCTATTGCCTAGTTCTTCCCAGCCGAAATGAGATTCAAGCTTTATAAGAATCTTTTCTAAAGTCATTCCATGAAGAGGGTCGTGGGACTGGTCATGCACCTTGTGTGTCTCGCTATATTATTCGCCGGTTTTAATCAGGTAGATACCATCACTCTCTATACGGATCTGCCGTTGTTTA
>NZ_LWGA01000546.1:0-546 GCF_001635235.1 Oleiphilus sp. HI0117
GTTTATATCTGAAAGCTGAACGGTAATGACGCTCGTGTCCAGGCCACTTGCTGGCAGGCT
This sequence comes from Oleiphilus sp. HI0117, assembly GCF_001635235.1. NCBI lineage: Bacteria > Pseudomonadati > Pseudomonadota > Gammaproteobacteria > Oceanospirillales > Oleiphilaceae > Oleiphilus > Oleiphilus sp. HI0117. The sequence goes on from NZ_LWGA01000546.1 coordinate 61, forward strand.
AGCAGTATCGGCATTGATGCGAGAGGTCGCTATGGAAGGCGTATCTGCAATCAAGGAGACAGCCGCTGTATCGCTAACGGTTGCACCATCAAGTGTTGCGCTGATAGTTGCTGTGCCAATACTAATAGGTGCGGTAAGCGTTGCGCTGTAGCTACCATCTCCATTGTCGGTGCTTGTGCTTATGGACCCCGCTGTCGTGAAAAATAACACTGTTTGGCCGCTTACTGCCGTTGGTCTGTTGCTTAGGTCGTAGCCATCCAGAGTGATTGTAGTGGTGGCACTACCATTGGCGACGATGCTTGCATTATTTGCAGAGATAAGTGAAAAATTTGCGTTGGCAGGAAGTTGATCAGGCCCGGAGTCTTGTATGTGTGAATACGTTGTGGAGGCATAATCTTGCTGAAGGTCAAAGCCGCTTTCCTGGAAAAACAGGTGAGCTTAAATTAGAAAGTTGCCACTCGGTTCATCTAACTGATATGAAACACT
>NZ_LWGA01000547.1:0-607 GCF_001635235.1 Oleiphilus sp. HI0117
GGATCCGCTTTTTAACGTCCTTGAACTTATTCATTGCCCCCTCACAGAATAATTGTACGACATTATACGTACCTATATCAATTCCTGGTATCTGTGTCTGAAAAGCTGTCAGACCTACTTCCCAGGCCTACCCGATCCTCTATTCTCGACTCTTCGACCCATACGCCTTTCAATCTCATCTACAAACTTTCCTGTGCCTGTTAGTTGACACCGCTCCACTGCGACTCCTAAATCATTCTTTGCTTCAATCAAGACCTCCAAATAGTGCTGGTCATCTTCATCACACAAAAACGCTGCCGTCTTATCATGTCCTCGCTGGACAATATGATGAGGGCAGCTTGACACTATCAGGCGCTTTCCTCTCGGCATAGCTCACCTCCTTGTTTGCTATACAGACTGAATCAAAAGACTTCACATCTATTTTCTGTATTTAAAAATTAAATGTGACACCTTTTTCTTCAAAGGATCGATAGAATAAAAAAGTTACTTGCGAGCTGGAGTTGTAGGTACAACCATTATGGGAAATTAGTTATAGCAGATGCAGGTCAACAAAGAGATAAACAAACCTATTAAGTAATTCTCAAAATTACCCATTCAAAGTGCGCAG
>NZ_LWGA01000548.1:0-427 GCF_001635235.1 Oleiphilus sp. HI0117
TTACACACGACTTGGGAAAAGCTTGTACCGCCCCTGAAAAATGGCCAAGCCATCATGGCCATGAGCGCCTAGGTTTAGAGCCGATAAAGAAGCTCTGTGAACGAAATCGAGTACCGAATGAATACCGAGACCTGGCATGTTTATGCAGTGAATATCACACGCACATCCATAAAGCTTTTGAGTTAAGAAGCGAAACCATTCTGAAAGTTTTAAAGCAGTGCGACGCCTTTAGACGCCCTGAGCGCTTTGCAGAAATATTACTGTGCAGCAAGGCAGACTCACGAGGTAGGACCGGGTTTGAAAAGGCGCAATACCAACAAGCAGATCTTTTTAGCCGGATATTACACACTCTCAGCTTAATCACCACAAAAGAAATCGTTGCCGAGGGCTACAAAGGGAAAGAAATTGGCGAGCAGCTAGACCGTTT
>NZ_LWGA01000549.1:0-9984 GCF_001635235.1 Oleiphilus sp. HI0117
AAATAATATTAAAATCCTTATCACTAAAGTAACCTTCCTTTATGAGACTTAACGCCGCGCTCTGGGGCAAACCGTAGCGCAGCGTAGGTTTGTCCCTAGCAGCGCTTTGTTAGCTTTGTCTAGGTCAGAATGCGGAACTAGAACCTTCATACTTCTTCATCTTTTTGGCTTTTTTTACTGCTGCGATTTCCGCGTCCATCTTGTATTTGAAATCAGATACGTTATAAGAAAGCCACAAATTCAGATTAGGCCATCCACGTTCTAATTTAATTGTCACACCATCTTTATACCAGTAGTGGGTCACTTCCCCTAAGTTTGATGAGCCGTAGGAATTATCGGGGTAACCATATTTTTGTGATAATAAATCCTTTATTTCATCGATATACCACTTATTAGAAGATGGAAATTTATACTGAATCTGTGCCAAATAATCACCTGATGAACCATAATCATTTCCATCTGATTCTTGAGAATAGAAAACTAACATCTCTGTTGAGCCAGGCATGATATTTCTGGAATTATAATTATCTGCAAAATAGCTATATTTCTCTCGAGTAGGCCTAGCGCCTGCCTCTTTTATGGCTGACCGCATTTCATCTCGGGTAGCGCCGTAGAGATGAATACCAAATAGCTTCGGAGAATTCGGGTGTTTTTTCTGAATGGCTAGCATATTTTCCAATGTTTTAAGATTGTTTACTGCATACTCATTGCCAGAATCAGCGGCCAACTTAAATAACTCCTTAGCTTTCGTTAAGTCTTTTTCTCCTCCTTCGCCACGCTGATACATTAATGCTAAATTATTCTGAACGGCACTTGAGGGTTTATCAGAGAGCGCTTTCTCGTACCAACTCCTAGCCGCAGTTAAATCCTTGCTAACACCCTCTCCTTCACTTAAGAAATAAGCCACGTAAAAATAAGCGTCTGATTTCCCGTTATCAGCAGCTTTCTTAAAATATTTATAGGCTTCTCGCGTGTTCTTCGATACCCCTTTACCATCTTTTAGCAGAAGGGCTAACTGATATGCTTCATAAGCGCCATCTTGATCTGCAGCTAAGTTGTACCATTTTGCAGCCTCAGAATAATCAGGCGTTCCAAGTTTTCCCAACCTATATATGTCACCGAGATAACCTTGGGCATCGTAATGCCCCTCTTTGGCAATCGGCAACCAAACTTGAAGTGCTTCGGAAAACTTTTTACTCTCATAAAGCTTAAGGCCTTTTTTATAATCATCAGCAAAGATTGTGTTTAAAGAATTTTTGCTATATTGATCACCGGCTGTTGAGGCTTTTCTAAACCAAAATACGGCTTTATCTGTACTAGCGGCCACACCTAGCCCGTAATAATAGATATTTCCTAGCTCTCTCTGTGATCTGACATTATTATGACTGGCCAGTAGCTCAAAAATCTCTTTTGCCTGACCATAATTTTTATTTTTCTTTTCAGAGAGAGCTCTTTCTAGATGCTCATTTTCGGCCTTTTTGTATTCGGAACTATAGGCTCTGCGAGCATTATAAAGTAGCCCCAAGCTTTTTAATTCATTGCCCTTATCGTGTTCAATCTTTGATAGGTAATAATAGCCATCAGAATTACCCCGGCTTGAAATTTTACCGCATACAGCCTCTGCGGTTTGTTTATCTCCGGCCTTGTAATATTCTGCACAAGATTGAGCAGTTGGATTTTCAAGTGGATTGGAAGCACAACCAGACAAAATTGCTAGGATTCCGAATCCCAAAAACATCCTCTTCATTTCTTCTCCTTTTTGTTTCTGCATATGCACCTTTAAAGCTAACGCCTGCAGTTGCGGACGGAGTGTGATGGCGCTTTTTGTGCAACGCACAAAACGTGACAGCTCACGTAGTTCCGCAAGCTGCACTTGTTAGGTGGTACTATATTTACTCTCCATGCACGATGGTTGTGTTTTGTAGCCAAAGACCAAATAGAAAAGAGTTAACTTGATGATCTACGTGATGTACCTTTGTGATGCCGGCTTCTTTCATGGCTGTATCTATACTTGCATCGCCAAATGCAAATAAACCAGCAATTGCAGATACACTCGCTGAGCCCATTTTTGAACTCTGTGCATCTTTATCGGTTGCTACGGTTAAGTTTTGAGCAGGGCCTTTCACATTAGTGATAATTACACCAGCTGGGGTTGGGCCTCCTGGAAACAGGTTCGTTGCGCACCCTGACATAAATAAGGCTGATACGATTATTACGAAACCAAACAGTTTATTCTTTAACATATTATGATTTTCCTTAATTTTAAGTTATTGATTTAAGTTGAACCGAGATTTTATCTTATTGAAACTAATGCTGCCTACTAATTTTTCACCTAACGCTTTTATAAACGGCGCACGGCTCTATCGTGCGTCCAACGCAGGCCACGTTTCTTTGTGGCCGGAGTGATGTTTGATGAACTGGTTAGATGTTTTAGAACACCCAAGTAGAACAACACCACGTTGTGTAGCCGAAGGCGGAACTTTAGTTCGTTGCCTGTGGCTAAAATAATTAAGTTGACGACTTTACCGGATTCCCTAGGAACACACCACCGACGAAGCCTCTACAAATTAAAATGTACCTGAGAAACTTAAACAGCGGAGCGGAACAGCGGGAAACCGTGCCACTTACCCTAAAAACTTAAACGGAGGAATGTATGAAAAGAAACGAGCACTCCTTGCCGAGTATTGAGCCTTAAACCTAAAGGCCAAAAAACATTTAACATTTGAATCTACGACATAAGGTCGTATATCCATTTGTCGTATATCCTTTTTTAAAAAAATTCTATATCACACGAATCCTACATCATTTCTGGAGTCCGATGAAGTCCAAAGTTTTTGCAATTTACAAAGTGCGACTCGTGTCGCCTATCCTTTTATTACAAGCCTTCATAATTATTTGTTTTTAAATAGCTTTTACCGTATTTTAACGGTAGCTATAGATATACGACAGGAGGTCGCTTTTCATAGCTATTTTGACTCACTCTTAAACTAAAGGATTAGTTTTATGGATGATATACCACTACCTCTCCCTAAAAAGCCCGTGCGCTTTATTGATCAGTTTCGAGCATTTATTCGTAGTAAACAAATGGCCTATAAGACCGAGAAAACCTATTGCCATTGGGTAATACGTTTTATTCGTTTTCACAACAAAAGGCACCCCAAGGAAATGGGGGCTGTCGAGGTCGATCAGTTTCTGAGTTCTTTAGCGCTCGATCAGAGCGCCGGGGTCAATACGCAGAAGACTGCGCTCAATGCCTTGGTTTTTATGTACCATAAGTTTTTGAAGATTGAGCTAGGTGATCTTGATTTCAAGCTGAGCAACCAGCCGCAAACAATTCCTACGGTATTTAGTCATGCCGAGGCGCTGGCGGTAATAGGTAAGTTAGATGGCGTTTACCTTATGCTAACAAAGCTGATGTATGGGGCTGGCCTTAGGGTCATGGAGGCGGTTCGTTTGCGGGTTCAAGACATCGACTTTGCAAATAACTGCCTAATAGTGCGTGAGTCTAAGGGGCTAAAGTGGCGGCGCACGCTGCTTCCCAAGTCCTTGATTGAGCCCTTAAAAGTTCAAATAGACTATGCACTCGCGCTGCACGCGAAAGATCTTGAAGAGGGCTATGGGGCGGTCTATCTTCCGGGTGCCTTGGCACGTAAGTATCCGAATGCTGCAACAGCCCCTGCATGGCAATACGTGTTTCCGGCGAATTCGCTTTCGAAGGACCCGCGAGCTGGTATTTATCGCCGTCACCATTTAGGTGAGCGTGCGGTTCAACGGAAGATTAAAGAGGCTTTGAAGCTCGCTAACATATATAAAAAGGCTGGCTGCCATACCTTTAGGCACAGTTTTGCTACCAACCTACTACGAGCGGGAACAGACATTAGGGCAATTCAGGAAATGTTGGGGCATTCCAATATTTCAACCACCCAGATCTACACACACGTTGTTGGCATACAGGAGCGAGGTGTCGTAAGTCCGGTCGATATATAACAATGCTAAAAAAGGGGCTTTACGCCCCTTCATTCAAAACCTTAAGAGCAAGGTTTTTACTGGGCCTGGCTCTCTAGGTATTCATCATAGTTACCGTTAAAGTCGACTATGCCATCAGGCGTAATCTCGATAATACGTGTCGCCAAAGATGAAACAAATTCTCTATCGTGAGAAACGAACAGTAGAGTTCCTTCAAACTTTTCTAGCGCCATATTCAAGGATTCAATAGACTCCATGTCCAAGTGGTTAGTCGGCTCATCCATCACAAGAATATTTGGCTTCTGAAGCATGATCTTGCCAAATAGCATCCTGCCCTGCTCTCCACCCGAAATCACTTTGACTGACTTGTTGATATCGTTCTGAGAGAAAAGTAAGCGACCAAGAGTGCCACGAATCACTTGTTCGTCATCACCTTCTTGCCCCCATTCACCCATCCATTCGAATAGATCTTTGTCTTCTTCGAAATCTGAAGCGTGATCCTGAGCGTAGTAACCAATATTGGCATTCTCAGACCACTTTATTGTACCAGCATCATGCTCGATGCTATTTGTAAGGCACTGAAGCATGGTGGTTTTTCCGATACCGTTAGGGCCAATAATCGCGATACGCTCGCCCACTTCAACCATCAGGTTAAGGTCTTTGAAGAGCGTTTCTTCATAGGTCTTGGTCAAGCTTTCAACTTCAAGCGCCATTCGGTGAAGCTTCTTTTCTTGGTTAAAGACGATGAAAGGGTTTTGGCGGCTCGAGGGTTTGATATCATCAAGCTGAATTTTATCAATCTGTTTTGCACGCGAGGTGGCTTGCTTAGATTTAGATGCATTGGCTGAGAAACGAGCGACAAAGGCCTTTAATTCTGAGATCTGTGCTTTCTTCTTCGCATTATCAGACATCTGGCGTTCACGTGCCTGAGTCGATGCAAGCATGTATTCGTCATAGTTGCCCGGATACAGACGTAATTCACCGTAGTCGAGATCAGCCATATGCGTACAAACACTATTTAAGAAGTGTCTATCGTGCGAGATGATGATCATCGTACAGTTACGCTCGTTGAGAACACCTTCTAGCCAACGAATGGTATTAATATCCAGGTTGTTGGTCGGCTCATCGAGCAGCATGATATCGGGTTCAGAGAAAAGTGCTTGCGCGAGTAAGACACGAAGTTTCCAACCCGGTGCAACTTCGCTCATTGGGCCATAATGCTGCTCAACCGGAATACCAACGCCAATCAGTAATTCACCCGCTCTAGATTCTGCACTGTAGCCGTCCATTTCAGCGAATTCAGATTCAAGCTCGCCTGCGCGAATACCGTCTTCTTCACTCATTTCAGGCTTGGCGTAGATCGCATCACGCTCCGCTTTGATTGACCAAAGCTCTTCATGCCCCATGATAACGGTATCGACAACACTAAACTCTTCATAGGCGAACTGGTCCTGCTTTAGCTTACCAATTCGTTCATTAGGGTCTTTAGAGACATTCCCCGAGGTAGGCTCTAAGTCACCGCCCAATATTTTCATAAAGGTTGACTTACCGCAGCCATTGGCACCAATTAGGCCATAGCGGTTGCCCTCACCAAACTTAACTGAAACGTTTTCAAATAACGGCTTTGCGCCAAACTGCATTGTAATATTCGCGGTAACTAACAAGGTATTGCCTCAAGATCTGGGTCATGGTTCAGCTATCTATTAATAGCGGCGCGAATTATGCCACAAAGAAAGCGCTTTCGTTAAACCAAAGCAAAGATTTTTGTATCTCGTTTGCTAAGGGCTTATATCGGGGTGCAATATTCCTCGATCAAAGCTATTATTCGCCCCTTATTTCTGCCGCCAATTCGAGAACAGTAACTTAGCATGAATGTCTCTTCTATTTCGTCAACGCTTATTCCTTCAGTGCCCGCTGACCATAAATACTGGGGCTCCATTCCTCAAGGTGCTAGCGCGGCGACACTTTACGAGTTACTTAATGAGATAGAAGGCTTTTGTTTATATATCGCTAAAGATTCGCAACAAGCCTACGCAATGGAAAGCGCGTTTAAATTCTTTAACGAAGGCAAGCATGAGGTTTATGTTTTCCCTGACTGGGAAACACTTCCCTACGATACATTCTCACCCCATGAAGATATTATTTCTCAGCGTTTGGAAACTCTCAGCAAGCTTCCTCTTGCTAAGCGCGGCTTACTTATCATCCCGCTTAATACGCTATTGCATCGTTTGCCACCAAAAAGCTTTTTGAACGCGCACACCTTTTCTTTAAAGAATGGGCAGACATTTGAGCTTGAAAAGTACCGCCGTATGCTTGAAGAAGTTGGCTACAGAAATGTTAATACCGTTTATGAGCATGGCGAGTACGCAATACGAGGCTCAATCTTTGACCTTTACCCTATGGGCAGTGAAGAACCCGTTCGTATCGAGTTGTTTGATGATGAGATAGAAAGCCTGCGTACATTCGACCCGGATAACCAGCGTTCAAAAAATAAGATCAAATCGCTAAAGATTTTACCTGCAAACGAATTCCCATGGGACGATAAAAGCCGCATGAGTTTTCGGAACCGTTGGTTAGAGCAGTTCCCAAATGCGGCATCAAACTGTCCTTTATATCGAGATATCAAAGACGGAATCAAACCACACGGCGTTGAATATTACAGCCCGCTGTTTTTTGAAGAGATGACAACACTGTTTGACTATTTACCTGAACAGTCACTTGTCATTACGCCAAGTGACATGCCTGAATTGCTAGATCATGTGTGGAGCGATATTAACGGCCGTTACGAAGATCGAAGGCACGATATCCAGCGCCCTATTCTTCCGCCTAGAAACCTGTTCCTGACAACTGACGAATTATTTTCTGATTTAAAGCAACACCCAAGGTTAACCTTATCCACCGCGAGATTAAGTGAAGGTGCAGGTAAATCAAACTTACCTTTTGATGTACTAGGGCAAGTAGGTGTCGATGACAGAAATACCGATCCACTCAGTGCGCTTAAAACGGCAATAGACGCCTTTGCCGGTAAGACGCTGATCATTGCTGAAACCGCGGGCAGACGTGAAGTACTAAGCGAGTTGTTCACACAGTACGCCTTCGCATTCGAAGACACTCAAAGCTGGCAAAGCTTTCTGCAAACAGACAGCCAGGTACAGTTAGTAACTGGCAGTTTGTCGCACGGCTTTATTTCGCAAGAAGCGTCACTTCAGGTTATCACCGAAACAGAATTGTTCGGCCAGCGAGTTGTACAGAGCCGACGCCGTAAGAAATCTAGTGATAATTCTGAAATGATGGTGAAAAACCTGACGGAATTATCCATCGGCGCGCCGGTCGTACATATTGATAATGGCGTTGGCCGCTATCGCGGTTTAGAAACGATCAAAGTGGGTGATCAAGTCGATGAGTTTCTAATGCTTGAGTATGCCAACGAAGCCAAGCTCTATGTTCCTGTATCTAACCTCAACCTTATTTCTCGATATAGCGGAACTGACGAATCACTCGCTCCGCTGCACCGTCTGGGAACTGAAAAGTGGAGTGCAGCAAAGCAAAAAGCCTTAGAGAAAATTCGTGATACGGCCGCAGAATTGCTCGAAGTTTATGCAAAGCGTGAAGCACGCTCCGGATTTAAATGTGATAAACCTGGTGAAGCTTACCGCGCCTTCTGCGCCAATTTCCCGTTTGAAGAGACACCCGATCAGCAAGCTGCGATTAAGGCAGTGCTTCGCGATATGACACGCGAACAGCCGATGGACCGGCTCGTCTGCGGAGACGTTGGTTTTGGTAAAACTGAAGTGGCGATGCGTGCCGCATTTGTCGCAACCTACTCGGGTAAGCAGGTCGCAGTGCTCGTTCCTACGACACTTCTTGCGCAGCAGCATTACGAGTCTTTCCAAGATCGATTTGCAGGCACGGCGGTTAAAGTCGATGTGCTATCAAGATTCAACTCTCCAAAAGATCAGGCTAAAGCGCTGGAAGACCTAAAGGCTGGAAAAATAGATATTATTGTCGGTACCCACAAGCTGATTCAAAAAGATGTTAAGTACAAAGACCTTGGTCTTTTGGTTATTGACGAAGAACATCGATTCGGTGTGCAGCAGAAAGAAAAGATTAAGTCTTTCCGCAGCGACGTAGATATTTTAAACCTTACCGCCACGCCAATACCGCGTACTTTAAATATGGCGATGGGCGGCATACGCGATCTATCGATTATCGCCACACCACCTGCTAAGCGTCTGTCAGTAAAAACTTTCGTTCGTGAGCGCGAAGATGCTTTGATCAAAGAGTCTCTCTTGCGTGAGATTCTGCGTGGTGGTCAGGTTTACTACTTATTTAACGATGTTAAAAATATTCATAAAGAAGCTGAGTACTTAACTAAACTGGTACCTGAAGCGCGAGTTGGCATTGCCCACGGTCAAATGCGTGAGCGTGAACTTGAAACCGCGATGTCAGACTTTTATCACCAGCGCTTTAATGTTTTAGTTTGCTCAACCATCATTGAGACCGGCATCGATATTCCTAATGCCAACACCATCATGATAGACCGAGCTGATAAGTTCGGCTTGGCACAGCTACACCAGTTACGTGGACGCGTCGGACGATCACACCACCAGGCTTACGCCTATCTCATGACACCCAGCTCTAAAAAACTTAGTGGCGATGCTGAAAAACGACTTGAAGCAATTGTTGCCTCGCAAGAACTTGGGGCGGGCTTCATGTTGGCAACGCACGACCTAGAGATACGTGGTGCAGGTGAACTATTAGGTGAAGAACAAAGCGGCCAGATTCAGAATATCGGTTTTACCCTATATATGGACTTGCTAGATCAAGCCGTTAAATCGCTTAAACAAGGAAAAGAGCTCGACCTTGAGAACCCAATGCATGGCACCGAGGTGAACCTGCGTATTCCCGCAATTATTCCTGACGAATATTTACCAGACGTACATATGCGTTTAGTACTCTATAAACGTATTGCTAACGCTGCCGATAAGGACGGCCTAAAAGACATTCAAGTCGAAATGATTGACCGCTTCGGTATGTTACCTGACGCTGTGAAAAACCTAATGCGTCAAACAGAGCTGAAGCTCAAAGCCGATCCTGTTGGCATCGATAAAATCGACGCAGGCGAGACCTCCGGTAGTTTTGAGTTTTCAAAAGACACGAAAGTCGACCCCTTGGCCATCGTTCAGCTAGTGCAAAAGAACCCGATAAAGTACAAGCTAGAAGGCGCCACAAAACTTAAGTTTGAGCTTGAGGCCAAGAACGCAGAAGAGAAATTAAGTGAGATTGAAGCGCTGATTGCGTTATTGAGCAAGGCCCCGACTTAGCCTCAGCTGTAGGCAGAGCCTTCCACGGCTCGCTGGCAGGTTAGCACGAGTCAGGTTCACAGCGAGATATATGCTTACTTAACACACTTCCCCTCTCTAAGCCCCTGAACTTGCTCATCACTATAGCCCAAAGACTTTAATACATCTGAGGTATCTGCCCCCAAAGGTCTCCCTGCTTGCTTTATGCCTTCAGACTTAAATGGCAATGCGCTATTTATTTGTTGAATCTCGTTGCCTGTCTCATCTACAGCGGTGGTAATCATGCCCCGCGCTATGAAGTGAGGGTGCGCTGCAGCCTGGTTGATACTCAATACAGGTTCTACACAAGCATCTAAGTTGCCAAAGACGTCATTCCAGTGAGCTTGGTCTTTTTCGATCACTTTTGCTGCAATTGCTGCCTTGATTTCTGTTTGGGTTTCGGCTCGTTGGTCGGCAATCTTATTCTGGTAAGCTGTCAAACCTAGGGTAGATAGCAAAACCATCGCGAAGTTTGGTTCCAGGCTACCGACCGAAATATACTTGCCATCTGCCGTCTGGTAGTAGTCGTAGAATAAACCACCGTTGAGCATCTCTTCGCCACACGCTGGGTCCTTGCCACTGACTAGCGCGTTGGCGCCGAACATCGTGTTCAGCGCCAAGGCCGCATCACTCATACTGATATCCAGGTGCTGGCCTTTTCCAGTAGAAGCACGTT
>NZ_LWGA01000550.1:0-579 GCF_001635235.1 Oleiphilus sp. HI0117
TGATAATCACCTCAATCTCTTTTACAGCTGGCTTCGCCGGCTCTGCACTGGACTGCGGTAAATCAATTTCCAAATGACTCTCTTTGGTGAAGGTGGTAGACACCATGAAGAAAATCAATAACAAGAACACCACATCAATCAGTGGCGTTAAGTCTACTGATACCTCTTCACCGGACTGACGTTTAAAATTCAAGAGCTCTGTTCTCCATCACGTGAAGGTTCACGGTCACCATGGATAACTTCGACCAAGCGTAAAGACTCTTGCTCCATATCTACGACAATCTCATCTACACGGCGTAAGAAATAACGGTGGAAAATTAGAGCAGGAATAGCAACTGTCATACCCGCGGCAGTCGTTATCAATGCTTCAGAAATACCACCCGCTAGAGCAGCGGCATTACCGGCACCTTCTAGCTGCAACTGAGCAAAGACTTTAATCATACCAATAACGGTACCCAACAAGCCCAACAAAGGCGTAATCACAGCAATCGTTCCAAGTGCCGTTAAAAAGCGTTCCATTTCATGCACCACATGACTGGCTTCTTCCTGAATGCTCTCTTTCATGATCTCTCGACCATG
>NZ_LWGA01000551.1:0-448 GCF_001635235.1 Oleiphilus sp. HI0117
CTGACGCCTTAAGCACTGAAGCCTGATACAAGATTCGAACCACCTCTGACGAACCCACTACATGCTTGCTATCATGCTTCGTTGCAACCCGCTCTCCTTTACTCCCGACCAATATCAAGTCGGCAATATTTCGGTTTTCAAGAAAAACAAAGAACTTGTGCCACAGGGCAGTATCAGGTAGAACCGGTGATATTGAGCGACTAAAGGTGAAAGGCATTGCGAGTATGCGCTCAATGCGAGATTTACTAAATTCCTTAAAGAAAGAATGCTGTAGCAGCTGTAATTTGCGCTCGTTGAATTTACGGGCGATGTCGGGAAAGTGCTTCTTTATATCCAAGCCGTCACGCTTGGCACGCGCAACAACCTCGTCCATTAGCTGAACAGCACGAATATTATGAGGTGCCTTTTTCAAAGAGTACATCTTGGCGCGAAAGAAATCGACAATACC
>NZ_LWGA01000552.1:0-604 GCF_001635235.1 Oleiphilus sp. HI0117
CGCCCCAGAAACCTTAAAGTCACTCATTCAGACCAAAACCGTTCTCGATAAGTACGACAACCCCTTTGATCTATTTCAAGATCGCTTAATGTTCCCTATTCGAAATAGCCGCGGTAAGACTGTGGCTTTTGGGGGGCGAACCTTAGGGGACGACAAAGCTAAATACATCAACTCACCTGAATCGGAAGTTTTCCACAAAAGTAATGAGCTTTACGGTCTGTATGAAGCGAACCAGGCAACCCGACATCTTGATAAGTTGTTGGTAGTGGAAGGCTATATGGACGTTGTGGCGCTAGCGCAGTACGGTATTAACTATGCGGTAGCCACCTTAGGGACGGCGACAAATAGCGAAAACCTCTCTCACCTCTTACGACGGTGTAAGCACATTATTTTCTGTTTTGATGGCGATCGAGCCGGATTACAGGCTGCAAGAAAGGCAATGGAAAACGCCTTGCCTATATTTGAAGATGGGATGCAGCTGGATTTTTTGCTATTACCGGAAGGTGAGGACCCTGATACTCTAGTGAGGGGGAAAGGGAAAGATATGTTCGAAAAGCGAGTGCTTTCTGCTTATCCCTTATCGGAATTCATGCTTAAAATTTAT
>NZ_LWGA01000553.1:0-639 GCF_001635235.1 Oleiphilus sp. HI0117
ATTAATGAGGTAATCGCATAGGTATTTCCATCAATCGTAAACTCGGCAACAACATCCATGTCTCCCTGATCGCTCACAGGAATATTGCTGAGGTCATCAAAATGCAAGCTGTATTGCTGGTGAGCATGATTAGAACCGTCATCTGAGCGAATAACACCTTGGTTTTTCGCGACAATCTGTCCACCAACTCGAACTAGCCCCGTGACATGCACAGAGTTACGAGCTTGTATGCCTGTCACATCTGCGACGGCGACAACAGGTTCGCCAGGGTAATAGTTAAACTTAGAGGTCTTGAGAGCAATACGAGGCCCTACCTCTTGTATCTCTCCATCAACGTCATCAAGATTGATCGGTCGACTAGACTGTACGGCCCGATTGGGTAAATACTCAACCAAGTCCTGTTGCTGATGAATCGGGCGCGAAAAAGTAGGGTATTTAATCTCCTGAGCAAAATGAGACGCTATTTGCTGGAAGCGATATTTGACCTCTCGCCCCTCAAAAGGATCATTCCTGTCTTCAATAGCTAAAGGCGCGTCATCGGGAGACATGTTCGCAGTCTCTGCCAAAGACTGAGCTTCAACACCAATGGTTATTTCCTGAATTTTCTTGGGGGTGCCAAGCTTTGACGTTTCCTGTACT
>NZ_LWGA01000554.1:0-269 GCF_001635235.1 Oleiphilus sp. HI0117
AATCATGGACGCCAAGGCCTACCTAAGTGAACAAAGCTTTGACCTTTGTCTCACCGATATGAATTTGCCTGATGGCAACGGCATTGATCTCGTGTCGTTCATACAAAAAAATCATCCCGATATGCCCGTTGCCATGATTACCGCGTACGGCAACGTCGAAACAGCCATCAGTGCCCTTAAGGCTGGTGCTTTTGATTTTATTTCAAAGCCTGTTGACCTTAATCAGCTACGAGGGCTGGTGACCAGCGCATTAGAGTTATCAAAACGTA
>NZ_LWGA01000555.1:0-350 GCF_001635235.1 Oleiphilus sp. HI0117
GGATAAGTTATTTCTGCGGGGGCGTTAAGATGTTGCGAATACCTTCTTTAAGGCTTTATCAATGAGCTTGCCTAGTGCAATTTGTCTAATGGGGCCGACAGCGGCGGGTAAGACAGACCTGGCAGTCTCTCTTCATGAAACCTTAGCTTGCGACATTATCAGTGTGGACTCTGCCTTGATATATCGAGGCATGGATATCGGTACGGCAAAACCCGAAAAAGAATTGTTGGCGCGCGCTCCACACCGACTGATTGATATTATTGCTGCTAAAGACAGTTATTCGGTAGCTCGGTTTTATGATGATGCGCTAAGAGAGATGCAGGAAATAACAAGTCGTGGACGCACACCTT
>NZ_LWGA01000556.1:0-435 GCF_001635235.1 Oleiphilus sp. HI0117
GGCTGGGAAAAAATAGTTCAGCTAGGTGGTGTTGTAATTGAGGACGATGTCGAAATCGGGGCTAATTCGGCCATTTTATCGAGCTGCCGAAGTCTTGCAATACTTTTCCGCCATTGAGCATTAGGCTGAACGCCCGTTCCAGACGAATACACGCCAGGCTCACTCAAGCTTTTTATCACCATCGTCATTGCAGTGATATGCACATCGTCAGTTATCGTTAAATGACCCGCTATACCACTTGCGCCGCCGATAACACAGTTCTTTCCGATCGTCGTACTCCCCGCAACAGCACAACATGCTGCCATGGCAGTATTTTCGCCAACACGGACATTGTGAGCAATTTGAATCTGATTATCGAGCTTAACGCCCTTCTCGATTACTGTATTGTCCAAAGCTCCACGATCAATGGCCGAATTAGCCCCGATTTCGACATCG
>NZ_LWGA01000557.1:0-425 GCF_001635235.1 Oleiphilus sp. HI0117
TCGTGACTGATAATAGATTTTCCTTTAAGGGAGTGGTCAAACTTGCGAAGTCTATCATTTTTTCATTACGACCGGAATCATAATGGCGAAGGAATTTTTACTAGAGTCACGATTTTCCCCAGCGGGGGATCAGCCTGAAGCAATCAAACAACTTGTTGAGGGGATAGAAGACGGTTTGATGTATCAAACGCTTCTTGGTGTAACGGGGTCAGGTAAGACCTATACGGTTGCAAACGTTATCTCAGCGCTTCAGCGACCTACTATTATAATGGCGCATAATAAAACACTGGCGGCTCAGCTATACGGCGAATTTAAAGAGTTTTTCCCGCAAAACTCGGTCGAGTACTTTGTTTCTTACTATGACTATTATCAACCTGAAGCCTATGTTCCATCTTCAAACACCTTTATTGAAAAAGATGCTTCAG
>NZ_LWGA01000558.1:0-7303 GCF_001635235.1 Oleiphilus sp. HI0117
GCGATGGCTGCGGCTTGATAGCTATGCGCTTCAGGCGCATCGGGGANTACTTGGCGAGCGATATTATCGGCGTTAACGAAGGGTAGATCACGAGGTTGTAGCTGCGTTCTATAAAAGGTAGATTTTCCTGCGCCATTTCCTCCGGCGAGCAGCCACAGCTGTTTTGATTCTTTATTCAATTTATACTCTAGATTCTATAAATACGCCATTTTCAAAATAGCCGGTGGTGACATTACCTTGTTGGTCGATTCTTTCAAGCATGCCCTTATCAGTACTTGAGGCCTGAAAGGCATAATTGGTAGTGGTGATGTTTCTCATCAAAGAACCTGAGTCGCGTTGTTGTTCCAGGTTGCTGAATATATCGTCAGCATCAATGTCGACATTATGCGTTTCTTCTACATTGATTTTTGCAAGACCACTGTTTACTTTAATGAGTGTTTCAGGGTCTACGACACCAGAAACCCCGCGGCCTATTTCTGCCCAATATTCTATCTGTTCAGCCACTGAGCGCTTGTTAAGTTCACCACTTAACTTGGCTTGTTTCATAAGTTCACTTTCTAAACGGATAGGGGAATTGGATTTAGCCATCAAAGAATCTCCAAACTGAGGTTGATATCTGGATTGTAGCGGATTGCTACGCTTAAAGCTAATGTTTGTAGTGAATCGCTACAGATTCTTTTAGGCTCGCATGATTTGCTGTACTTAAGGTAAACTCACATTCACTATGACCCGTATTTTTGTATTCTTACTTATGTTTTCATTCTCCCAGATGTCCTCAGGATTTACCTACACCATTGAGCTGACAGAACGAAGCTTGCAAGAAAAGATTGAGGCGATGATGCCCTTAGAAAAGAAACAGTACTTCTTTACTGTTCGCTTGTCCGAGCCAAAAGTGGAGTTAATCAACGTCAGTAATGAAGTTGGCTTTTTTATGCATGTTGATGTCATCGCACCAGGCGGCTTTAAAGGTGGTGGCAGAGGTAAAATCGCCGGTACCGTCCGCTACCAGCAGGATAGCGGGGAATTTTATTTAGACTCACCTCGACTGGTCGACCTTGAGATCGACTTATTGCCAAAACAACTAACACCAAAGATTGCCAAACTGGCTGAGCTAGTGCTGTCTAAAGCTAGCGAGAAGCTTCCTGTCTATCGCTTACGTGACGATGATGCTAAGCACCAATTAGCAAAATCTACTTTGAAGTCTATCAAGGTTAGAGATCATAAACTATTGATTACATTAGGCATGTTTTAAATATGACCTCCGGCTTCTACTGAGCTCCGAATTTTGAGGGGCGAACCCTCTGCCTACGAAAGAGCTAGATGTCATGGCTGACATCTAGCTAACTGTCTGAATAAAAAAGAAAAATAAAATAATTGTGACTATTTCTGCGTTTTGTCCGTCTATATCTCTGTAAATTGGTTTTTTTGTTCTAATTTTTTTCTTCAGAATGGAGAGATATAGGAATTTCACGGTCATAGGTATCTATGTTCGTCCGTATTTGCTTTAGGTTTGTGAAGCAGGGCAGTGATATGACCATTTATTTGTTACTTTCTTAGTGAGGTCAAAAGTATGAATACATCCGTACTTTATTTGCAGGATCTTGTGAATGCTGGTGGCCCAGAGCCTGATCAGTACCCAGCATTAAAACAAGCTTTGGTTGATTTTAATCAGGCAAAGAGCCGAGGAGAATTTAATTACTATGGGCCAGACTATAAAGAAGACTTGATGGGCAAGGCGCTAAGTTTCGATACTATGCAAGGCTTGGCGTATCGAAAACCCAATGGCTATGCTGGCGACTTTGAATTATTAGAACGTATTTACGGTCACTTTCTTACACCCAAGACAGACTTAAGGAACTGGGATCAGTTCTGGAATAGTCAGGCTTTTGTTTCGGCCTTTCAACATAGCCAGCGCTACTTCGTTGACGTAATGGCTGCTGCGGAACAGCATCAGCAAGGTATGAATGTCCTAAATATCGCTTCAGGTTCTTCCCGCTCTATCGCGGATTACTTGGGGCAGTATAAAAGCGACTCGTCTTTTTTATGCATGGATCAGTCCTGGAAGGCTTTAGATTACGCTAGTATCCTGTGTCGTAAGTATAGTGATCAGGTTGGCTTTGCACATGGCGGAGTCCAAGATATTGAAAGCGATGAAAAGTATGACCTGATTTGGTCAGAAGGGTTATTTGATTACTTGAACGATGCCTCGTTTAAGCTAACCTTGGAAAAGCTAATGAGCCATACGCGAAAGGGAAGTGAAATCGTCATTGCTAATTTGAGCACTAATAACGCTAGCCAGCCCTATATGGACTTCCTTGACTGGCATGTAAACCCCAGAAGTGAAGCGCATATGACATACTTGGCGACCTGTTGCGGCCTTAAACGCTCTCAAATGCATGTTGTTCAAGACCCGGCAAAAGTGAATATGTATCTACATATTGCTCTATAAAGGCTATACTCTGCGCTAAATTTAAACTGTTCGGCAGCGGACAGTTCCCTTTTTGGGAATCTGAAGCTAACTAGCGTTCAGTGATTTTCCCAATTATTAGTTCTTAGTGCGGACACATGACAAAAAAGACCAGTAAAGCCACGCAAGATCCTCATAAGGATCGCGAAGCGCAGAAATACGAAAATCCTATTCCCAGTCGAGAGTTTATTCTTTCTCATCTGGATGCGCGCAACGCTCCGGCCACTCATCCTGAACTAGTTGAAGAGCTGTCATTGAAAGATGATGATTCAATTGAAGCTCTTCGTCGGCGTCTTATTGCTATGTCGCGAGACGGCCAACTAGTGCGTAACCGGGGTGATCGATATCTACCGGTTTCTCGCGTTAACTTGCTTAAAGGTGTGGTCATAGGTCACCGTGATGGTTTTGGCTTTGTAAAGCTTGATGAAGGCGGTGATGACCTTTACTTATCGGCTCGTCAGATGCAGATGGTGTTTGATGGCGATCGGGTGCTAGTACGCGCAGATAGGGAAGATCATCGTGGTAAACGTCATGCGGTTATTGTGGATGTCCTGGAACGAAATACCGAACAATTGGTTGGACGTTTATATCGTGAAGGCAACATCGTATTTGTCGAAGTTGAAAATAACCGCATTACCCAACAGGTTCTAATTGACTCTGATCATACGGCTGAAGCCAAGCATGGCCAATATGTCGTGGTTAAGATATTGCAACATCCGACTAAACGCACGCACGCGACCGGTCAGGTAATTGAAGTATTAGGAGACCACATGGCTCCTGGTATGGAAATCGAAGTAGCGATTCGTTCCTATAATATTCCTTTTGAGTGGCCGCCTGAAGTTCAACAAACTGTCGATACACTCAAATCAGAAGTTCTCGATAGTGACAAAGCCGGGCGTATTGATATCAGGCATTTGCCCCTTGTTACGATTGATGGCGAAGATGCGCGAGACTTTGACGATGCTGTGTATTGTCAACGAAATGGAAGCGGCTGGAAGCTCTATGTTGCGATCGCTGATGTTAGCCACTATGTACGCCCTGAGTCACCGTTGGATGTCGAAGCAAATAACCGCGCAACCTCGGTTTATTTTCCCGACCATGTTGTGCCGATGTTGCCTGAGGTTTTATCTAATGGTTTGTGTTCCCTTAATCCTAGAGTTGACCGCTTATGTATGGTCTGCGAAATGGATATTAACGCTGAAGGTTCAGTCCTTAAGAGTCGTTTTTACGAAGGGGTAATGCACAGCCACGCGCGTTTGACCTATAACCAGGTTGGAACCATTCTGGAAGAGCCCGACTCAAGTGATGGCATTCAACTTTGTGAAGATTTTGCTGATCGACTTCCCGAGCTGCACGAACTGTATGGTTTATACCAAGTGCTGGTCAGTCGTCGTAAAGATCGTGGTGCTATTGATTTTGAAACGGTTGAAACCAGAATTATTTTTGGTGATGAACGAAAAATTGATGCGATTGTACCAACTGAACGTAATGATGCCCATAAAATCATAGAAGAGTGCATGCTCTGTGCGAATGTTGCGACAGCAGAGTTTTTATCGCGCCATAAGCTGCCAACCCTGTATCGAATTCACGAGGGGCCGACGACACAAAAACTAGAGAATGTGCGTTCATTTCTAGGTGAACAAGGTTTGCAGTTGATGGGCGGTGAAGATCCATCTCCTTCAGATTACCAACAAATTATGGCGGATATCCAGGATCGTCCTGATTTCAGTGTTCTACAAACCGTCTTATTGCGTTCTATGAGCCAGGCAGTCTATGGGCCTGAAGAGAAAGGTCACTTTGGTTTGGCTTATGAACACTACGCTCACTTTACTTCACCTATCAGGCGTTATCCTGACTTACTAGTACATCGTGCTATCAAGTCTGTTATTTATTCAGCTAAGAACAATGATTTTGACGACGTAGGTATTGCTACGGATGCTCAGGTTCCTGAGTTAAGAAAAGCGTATAAATACCCATATGACCTAGCGAAAATGCTGGTTCTTGGTGAACACTGCTCGTTGGCTGAGCGACGTGCTGATGAGGCGACGCGTGATGTAATGAGCTGGCTTAAGTGTGAGTACCTACAGCAACACTTGGGTGAGGAGTTTGAGGGTATTATCTCCGCCGTGACGGGCTTTGGCTTCTTTGTAGAGCTAGCTGATTTATATGCTGAAGGTCTAGTTCATGTCTCGACTTTAGACAGTGATTATTATCAATTTGATGCAGCGAAGCATCGCCTGATCGGTGAACGCTCAGGTAAGCGCTTTGGTCTGGGTGATAGGGTGCTTGTTCAGGTCTCAAACATCAATCTGGAAGAGCGCAAGGTTGACCTGGTTCTAGTGAGCTCAAGTTCCAAGTCACGTGACAAATTGCGCCCTAAGAAAGGTAAGCCCAAAAGCGGTAGCAAGCGCGACAGTCAGGACAAGCGGAAGGCAGGTGAGCGGCGTAAAGAAGCGGATAGACGTCAGGGAAGTGATAAACCTAAGGTTAAATCCCGAAATGGCGCAAGAAAGAAAACCGAGCGTCCGGTAAAAGCCAAGTCAAGAAAGCCGAAGTCTTCTTCAGAGTTGAAGACAGAAGAGCCTCAAGAGCTTAAATCTAGCCAGCCTTTAAAGCGCAAGCCAAGCAAGCTAGAAGCTTTAAAAAGCAAGCAAGTAAAAAAGCCCTTAAAGAAAATTAACAAGGTAAAATCAGACGCTAATTCAGAGCCGGTGACGCCAGCAATTAGAAAGCGCAAAGTTAAAACAAAAGGTTAAGAGTTAATGAATCAAGAAACCGTATTTGGTTTGCATGCAGTTGAGGCCCTAGTGCAAAAAGAGGCCGATTCGGTTATCTCTGTATTGGTACAGCAGGGTAGGGACGACCAGCGCTTATCAAAGCTTATTCGCTTGCTTCAGTCTAAAGGGCTCTCTTGTGACTATGTGCCTCGGAAGGAATTAGACAAGTTGGTCAGCGGTCGTCACCAAGGTGTTGTGGCAACTATTAAAGGGGAAGTTGAGAAGCATGAAGGAGATCTTGAAGATATTCTCTCAGCGCTAGATGAACCTCCATTTTTATTGATTCTGGATTCCGTGACTGACCCTCATAACCTGGGGGCATGTTTACGTTCAGCTGATGCGGCGGGTGTCCATGCCGTGATCGTGCCGAAGGATAAGTCCGCCCCCTTGAATGCCACTGCAAAGAAGGTGGCTTGTGGTGCCGCTGAGCATGTGCCTGTCATTCGAGTGACAAACTTAGCCCGTACCATGAAGTGGTTACAAAACTTTGGTGTATGGATAACGGGTGCTGCCGGAGAAGCGGAGCAAAATATCTATCAAACAGATCTTAAAGGCCCTGCTGCTATCGCAATGGGTGCTGAAGGCAGTGGTCTGCGTCGCCTGACGCGAGAGCATTGTGACCAGCTTACTAAAATTCCAATGATCGGGAGTGTTAGCAGCTTAAATGTTTCCGTTGCGACAGGGATTTGTTTGTTCGAGGCTTTGCGACAGCGGCAAGCTTAAAAAGTAGCGTTTAGGGCTTTTGATGAGTCGACTTTTCTCTCCTATCAATTTGCTTTTACTCTTGGTTGCTTTGCTATGGGGGCTGGGGTTTGCACCTCAGCGTTTGGCCTTGGAGGGTATGGCTCCCGTTGCCTTCAATTTTTGGCGCTTTGCTTTTGGCGCCATGATGCTATTACCCTTTATTTTTTCTTCGAAGAGTTCGCGTACAGCCTTACTTAATAAGAGAACGATTCTCGCCGGTGCAGGCTTAGGCCTACTGTTAACGGCTGGCGCTGCTTTTCAGCAAATCAGCTTGGCCTATACTAAAGTCGCCAATGTGGCTTTTATCACCGGCTTTTATGTCGCGCTTGTCCCGCTTATCGGTATCTTATTTAAGAAAAGTTACCCTTTACTGACCTGGATTGGTGGTTTGATTGCTCTGTGTGGCTTGTCCTTACTGAGCGGTTTTGATGGAAAGTTTAATTATTTAGGTGATGGCTTGGCACTTGCTGGAGCCGTTTTTTGGGCTCTTCACTTATGGGCTATCAGTTTCTGGGTGGGCAAGCATGACTTGCTTGTTCTCGCACTTTTTCAATTTATTGTCTGCGCTTTATTAAGTTTAGTTTTTTCCCTGAGCTTTGAGGGCGGCCCTATGGCTAGTCTCAACTCTGCTTATCTTTGGGCCTTGTGTAGTGGCATCTTCGTTGTGGGTATGGCGTATACACTTCAGGTCTTTGCTTTAAAGAAAGCAGACCCCTTTATTGCAGCGATCATATTTTCGATGGAGTCTGTTTTTGGCGCAATGGTTGGTTACTGGGTATTCGATGAAGTCTTAGGTATGTACGGCTTTGTGGGAGCTATACTGATGCTTCTCGGTTTTGTACTTGCGCAGTCTCATGAGAAACAGAACTAATAATCGTTATTGATTACTACTGAATCCTGATACAGCCTGCTTTTTCAGTACAGCACCCTGTTTTATCAACTTCGACTCCACGATCCGATAGCGGACATTCATCGAGTTTGTCTATCACGCCATCCTGGTCTGAATCGAGTTGGAGCTGTAGATTCTCAAATGGGGTTCTTACGATTTTTTCCACTTTAGGAATGTGTTTTTTGAAGCCAAAATAACGGCCTATATGAAAGCCGCTGAAGCGAGCATCTTTGGCATGATTGGTATAGTCAAAGCTGATGAACCAGGGACTATCGGTGAATCTGTAGTAAGCACCGATTCCCCAGGTAACTTGTACAGTTGACTCTTCTTCATAGCCAATACGCGAGTCTGTTGCTTCTGTATTGAGCCAGGTTCCCCCAAGTTTGAAGTGGGCATTGAAAGGCTTATATTGGGGTAAGAATCGAT
>NZ_LWGA01000559.1:0-453 GCF_001635235.1 Oleiphilus sp. HI0117
CAACATCATTCCAGGCTCGGTCAAATAGCAGATCCATAGCTTCACGCGTTGTCTGAAAATAGGCATCACGCTTACTGTTGCGCTTACCACGGCCGGAATAGTTAAGGTGGGATAAGTAAAACTTCTCTACGCCATGCTCGTCCATTATATCGAGCAGCGCAGTTAAATCGTCACTGTTTTGTTCCGTCAGTGTAAAGCGCCAGCCAGCTTTAATACCGTTCTCTCGACAGAGTTTAATTCCGTTTAAGGCCGCATCAAAACCACCCTGCATCTGGCGAAATTCATCATTATTTTCACGCAAGCCGTCGATGCTGACACCGACATAATTAAAACCAACTTCAGCTATTTTCTTAATGTTGTCTTCGTCGATTAGGGTACCGTTGCTCGACAAGCCAACATAAAAGCCCATGCTTTTCGCTCTTTTTCCAATTTCAAAGATGTCGTCCCGAAGCA
>NZ_LWGA01000560.1:0-1061 GCF_001635235.1 Oleiphilus sp. HI0117
CATGCTGACACCTGAAGACCCATTTGAAGCCCCTCCTCGCTTTAAACAAGCCGCTATAGATCAAAGCTATGGCGATGAAAATGCTTTATTGATGAAGGTTGGAGAAACTCGAGCACTTTAATTTATCGATTTTTCCCTCATCAAGAATGGTCAATGTCTCACACGGCAAACATTGACCACTTGCAGCTTTCCACCTATTATTGCCCACATCAGGATAGTATCTCGATCTACAACAATAACAGGGAAGAGTTAGTCATAGTGAACTGCATTGAGCACTCACTATCGAAATAGAATCAAGAGCTTGATATGGCTTTTGAATTCCTATTCTCCCCCCGATAATATCGATTCAAAGAACCTGTAATAAGAAGCAAATTGGAATTTACTTTTAACGCCTTTTCGACGTTTATCGTTTTAAGATAACGGTTCGCCAAGGAGAGAGAAGGCAATTAATTCAGGAACGAATCATGTCAGTAGCAACAATTGAAGATTACGGAAACTCAGCATTAGAGCAAGACAATAAACAGATACACGACGAGCGTGCGCGTATTTTGAATATGGTCTCTCAAAAAGCGCAGGATCAGACTCTCACACTTCAAGAAACCACTGCACTATACGAAAAGTTTAACCAAACCTATACAGCATACCGGAGCACTGAACCGCAAGAGGTTGATGAAAGCTGGGCGCTGGAGTTGCTGCAAGAGAGTGAACAAGAAGAAGCCGAAAATACAACTTTTCAGACACGAATTAACGGCATTCCTCATCAAACTAAAAAAGGCTCAGGCAAGGACAACCCAGCCAACGATTCAATTTTAGTTGATAACGAAATGAAGCCAATGCTAGCTGCACCGCTAAAACAAATGACCTTCGAAGATAGAGCGTCGTTTACTCGTTCTGATGCAGCCAAAACAAGACAAGGCAATGGCGACAATCATTGTTGCATCCGGTCTCGCTACTCTATCGATACTACTAGGCTTTGCCTTAGCATTCTAAGCGTAAAACCTAGTATCGTATGCGCATGCCTAATCGGCATGCGCCTCTTGAATTTTCATTAGCTCTTCTTG
>NZ_LWGA01000561.1:0-201 GCF_001635235.1 Oleiphilus sp. HI0117
AAAAATTGCACTAACCGTTGACGATTTACGCTTATGCTACGGTGAAAAAGAGGCCCTTCACGGCGTAAATATGCAGATACCACAGAACCGAGTAACGGCTTTTATCGGCCCATCGGGTTGTGGTAAATCGACATTATTGCGTTGCTTCAATCGCATGAACGATTTGGTTGATGGCTGTAGCATCACCGGTAAAATCATGCA
>NZ_LWGA01000562.1:0-630 GCF_001635235.1 Oleiphilus sp. HI0117
GCCTACTTTCTTTCCTCAAGATTACGTTGAAGAATTTCAAAACTGCTTAGATCGTACCCAGCCTTTTTCTTTTTCTGTGGCTCGAAAGATTATTGAAAATGAATTAGGTAAGCCTTTGAGTGCAGTTTATTCTTATGTTGACCCGGTTCCTTTAGCATCCGCTTCTATTGCTCAGGTTCATGCTGCCAAGCTTGTATCGGGTGAAGATGTAGTGATCAAAATTCAAAAGCCAGGTGTTGAGAATGTATTGCTTACAGACCTTAACTTTCTCTATGTCTCAGCGAGAATTATTGAACATCTGGCACCAAAGCTATCATGGACATCTATGTCTGGTGTCGTTGAAGAAATTCAGCGCACAATGATGGAAGAGTGTGATTTTATAAAAGAAGCAAATAACCTAGATGAGTTTAGCGAGTTTTTGCATAGTGCTGGCCACGAGGATGTTTGCGTTCCTAAAGTTTATCGAAGCGCTAGCTCGAGACGAGTTCTGACAATGGAACGTTTTTATGGTGTATCGCTAACTGATTTGGATACAATTCGTAAATACTGCTCCGATCCCGAAAAGACATTGATCACAGCAATGAATACCTGGTTCTCTAGTTTGACGCAGTGTGCCTTTTTCCACGCTGA
>NZ_LWGA01000563.1:0-440 GCF_001635235.1 Oleiphilus sp. HI0117
CTTTTTGCGGTTTTTAGGGCTGCGTGCAATAGGCTCGTTGATGGTTCCGCCGCCCGTCATGACTCCTGCAGCGATAGCTTCGTATTCTCTGCCCATTTCGCGACTTTGAAGTTGTTCAACAATATGGGCGTGAGCTGTTAGTGTTTTAGCGACCACCATTAAACCGGTCGTGTCTTTATCCAGGCGGTGAACGATACCGGCCCTGGGAACGGCTTTGATATCAGGAAAGTGATGCAGCAAGGCGTTAACTAAAGTGCCTGAGTGGTTACCGGCGGCGGGGTGAACTACCATTCCAGCTGGTTTGTTGATGATCAGAATGTCTTCATCTTGATAAACGATATCAAGCGGGATGTCTTCAGCAAGCCACTCTCCCTGACTTTCAAGCTCGGCTTTCACTTCAATGAGATCATTTATTTTGACTTTGTCTTTGGACCGCGCGA
>NZ_LWGA01000564.1:0-425 GCF_001635235.1 Oleiphilus sp. HI0117
TAAACTCAGGAACTTGCTCTGAGGGACAAAGGCTTTTAATGGCTCACCACGTAGGGCTTTTTCAAGATTATCAGCCAAGGGTTTACCCTGGCGCACAGCAAATACACCGGCTTTAGGCCGTGGGTGATCCAGCACATCAGCAATATCACCCGAGGCAAAAACATTAGGATGAGAAACTGACTGCAAACAAGCATCCACTTCTATAAAGCCCCGCTCACTACAGGCTAAACCAGCGGCTTTCGGCCATTCAGGGGCTGACGCCGATATTGCCCAAATAATCTTGTCTAAGCTTAGTTCCCTCGGGTTTTCAGCGTCTCGCGCATCGACCAAGCACCCTTCTTCAACTTTAGACACGCGAAAATCATGATGAACCTGCACCCCACGTTTATCCAATACCTTTTGGTAGCGCTGCTGCACTTTGGCAT
>NZ_LWGA01000565.1:0-585 GCF_001635235.1 Oleiphilus sp. HI0117
TTCCCTTAGGCGTAGACCCTTCACCCGACTTTCTAGGCACGGCATCTGTTGGTTTAGTTTGGGTTGCTGCCTTACTTTCTACAATGCTTTCCTTGGATCGCCTGTTCCAGGCCGACTACGACGACGGTTCACTCGAGCAGCTTGTACTAAGCTCACACCCTTTATATCTGCTGCTGCTAGTTAAAGCCTTTGTTCATTGGTTGCTAATTGCTCTGCCGCTTGTGGTCATGTCGCCGTTACTCGCTGTCATGTTGCATCTTGACCCTCAACACCTGCCAATACTCTTATTGACCTTGATCATGGGGACTCCTGTTATCACCTTAATTGGTGGCATTGGTGCTGCATTGACGGTAAGCTTGCGCTCTGGTGGTGTGCTGGTTTCTCTATTAGTCTTACCACTGACTATACCAGTGCTAATATTTGGTACCGGTACGGTACAGGCCAGTATTGACGGTTTACCAGTTGGCGGGCACCTCGCAATTATCGGTATCATGCTGGTGCTAGCGGTTACACTTTCGCCCTTTGCGTCTGCTGCCGCACTACGGATGAGTGTTTCAAACTAATGAAGCTCGAGTATTTTAATCA
>NZ_LWGA01000566.1:0-583 GCF_001635235.1 Oleiphilus sp. HI0117
TTACAATGCAGATGGAAAGCGGAATTATATTTGGTGCGACTGCCGCACTCTATGGAGAGATTACTTTTGCTGAAGGTGAGGTTATGCAAAGTAATTTTCATGACTATCCTTTGATGAGGATGAATGAATCTCCAGATATTAAAACTTATATTGTCCCGTCAGACGACTCGCCAAGCGGTGTGGGCGAGCCTGGCTTGCCACCGATTGCACCAGCAATCGCTTCTGCTTTGTATAAAGCTACGGGTAAGCGATTTAACTCTATGCCTTTTAAGCTAAGTTAATATGTATGAACAAAACAAGCATGTATTGAATTCGATTAAAGAGTGGCTAGCTCGTGACGAAAAGGTCTTTTTGGTAACGGTTGTTACAACATGGGGAGCTTCCCCTCGTCCGCCCGGTAGTCTGTTTGCCTATAACTCAAGTTTAGGTATGCAAGTAGGTTCTTTGTCAGGTGGTTGTATTGAAGACGCTCTAGTTGAACACCTAAGCCTTGGAAATACCCAATACCCCTTTATCAAAGTCTTTGGTGATCACCCTGATGATGCGCAGCGTTATATGCTGCCTTGTGGCGGTACAATGTCTC
>NZ_LWGA01000567.1:0-792 GCF_001635235.1 Oleiphilus sp. HI0117
ACCACCGTGTAGCGTGTCGTTGCCTTCATATCCATATAGAACGTCCTTTCCACCTTTGGCTGCGAGGTTATCGTTATTATTTCCACCCTCTAAAGTTTCTGCAGCACCAGTTCCAACAATAGTAATTGGATCATCCTCANTTGAGTTTACAGTTACTGCGACGGTTGAATTGGCGACTCCACCATTACCGTCCGAAACTTCGTAGGTGATTGAATCTTCTCCTACGAAATTAGCGCTAGGCGTATATGAGATAGTTCCATCACCATTGATAGCTACGACACCGCTAATCGCCGCAGCAGCCACAACAGATAAACTATCACCATCAATATCTCTATCGTTCACAAGAACATCGATAACAACTGCCGTATCTTCATCAGTAACAGCTGTATCAGATATTGATACCGGCGCATCATTTTCAGGATTGACCGTGACGGATACCGATGAGGTCGCCGTGCCACCGTTACCGTCTGAGACCTCATAGCTAATGCTATCAAGACCATTAAAGTCTGAATTTGGCGCATAACTTAGTGTGCCATCGCCATTTATCGCAACTGCACCGTTTGACGCTGATGCTGAGCTAATGCTCAAACTATCTCCGTCGATATCGCCATCATTCGCTAACACATCAATGGTGACAGAAGCATCTTCCTGCGTTACAGCGGTATCGACTACAGCAACTGGTACATCATTTTCGGGGTTAACCGTGACGGATACCGACGAGGCCGCCGTGCCACCGTTACCGTCTGAGATTTCATAGCTGATGCTATCTAAACCATTGAAATCTGCATTAGG
>NZ_LWGA01000568.1:0-1741 GCF_001635235.1 Oleiphilus sp. HI0117
ACCTTAAACAGCGGCGCATTTAAACAAGGGGGTTCTCTATAGAGTTTCGATACAGCGTCCAATCGAAAGCAGGGCCTGGGTCTGTTTTCCGCTGTGGAGCGATATGTTCATGACCCGTTATACGCTCTTTCGTAATTTCAGGGTAGCTTTCCTGAATTGCATTAGTTAGAGCGGCAAGCTGCGAATACTGAATCGCTTGATACGGTATGTCATCAGCGCCTTCCAGCTCAACGCCTATCGAGAAATCATTACAGTTTTCCTGACCACAAAAGCTTGACTGTCCGGCATGCCAGGCACGGTCATTACAGGAAACAAACTGGACTATTTCTCCGTTGCGTTTAACGAGGAAGTGTGACGAGACCTGAAGATCGCGAATTGTCTCGAAATACGGATGCTCACCAACTGGCAAACAGTTTTGGAAAAAAAGCTCGATGTAATTATTGCCGAAGGACTTCGGTGGCAATGATATATTATGAACGACTAGTAAGTTGATCGGCGCAGCTTGAGGGCGCTCATTATAATTGGGTGACGGGCACTTCCGAGCACCAGTCAACCAACCATTACAAATTTTCATACCTAGTTAGCTCCGCGTAAACTCCCGATCACCGATTCTAAGGCACGATCAAACAATAAACCATCATTTAGAACTTGAAGCTCTCCATTTCTTAGCAGGGATGCAAAACCACTTTTATCCTGCTCCATTACTTTGATGCCGGATCGATTAACGAAAACAAACTTATCAATAGCCTTAATGTGTGCAGCAAGTTTACAACGTTCAGGACGTCCTTCCTTTGAAACCTCAAACCAGGTGCCAATGCTAGCTCTTTCCACCTGCTTACTAAATGCATCAACAATGGAATCGCTCGCACTAGCACTCAAATCTTCTTCTAGAACCGTTTCGGCACGCGTAGGCTCGACACTTGATTCCGTTTCTGCGTTATCACCGGTGCCTTGCTCACTGGGTGAGACAGGTTTACTGTCGGAGTTTGTTTCTCTAGAGGCAGCTTTAGGCGCAGGCTTGACCGGCTTTTCGGCTTCAACGCTAGATTGCTTAAAATCGTTAAAGTCTTGTTCAATTTCAAGCGTATCCTGAACCAACTCAGCAATGGCGTTATCGTCCATTGCAGACTTGGCAAACTCTTCGTATGTTTGCAAGTTATTCAAGACATTAACATGCTGAGCTTCGATATCGGCCAATAGGGTTTTCGCCTCAAACTGATCATACATGATCCGATTGAGCCCCTCCCGACACTTCCTCATAACACGAGGAATCGTTTTCAATAACTTGCCTCGAACATCAAACTCCTCCTTGTCTGGACTCACCGTCCAAATCAAATCTTTAACCAAGGCAATTTCAGCCTTCCAACTCTCTGAGTCGACACCACCGTTTAGGTATGTGTAATTAAGTACCCTACTCCACGCTTTTGAAAGAAAAGCTTCTGCACATTCTGGTACATTACGCGCTCTTGCTTGCTGATCAGCTAAAATTGCATTTAAAGCATTATCAACCGCCTTCTTGGCTAGGTCATTGGCTGCTTTTCCCTTTTCAGCATCTTTTGTGCGCTGCTCAACAAGTTGACCACGCTTATCTTCAATCACTATAAATTTAATAAAATCATCTAATAAGCTTTGGAAAATATCTAGATTGTCATCGAAATCGTTTAGCACTTTATCAACGACAGCTTCGATTTTTCCCTTCAGTCTATCTGACTTACTACCGCTTGTTTCGGTCCAGCCAAGT
>NZ_LWGA01000569.1:0-235 GCF_001635235.1 Oleiphilus sp. HI0117
GCCTACTCTCCTTCACTTCTTCGGGGACCTGATTCGCCAAGACGTTTGCTGGCGCGCCCTCTACAGGAGAATACGTAAAGCAANGAAACGTCCTGCGCACAGCGAGAAGGTCATCGATCGCATTCGTTCCTGGCGCGAGATATGTCCTGAACTTACGATAAGAAGCACCTTCATTGTTGGTTTTCCGGGTGAAACAGAGCAAGATTTTCAGGAGCTATTGGACTTTTTAGAAGAG
>NZ_LWGA01000570.1:0-627 GCF_001635235.1 Oleiphilus sp. HI0117
CCGTCCACAGTTCTACTTCCGTACGACTGATGTGACAGGTGCTTGTGAGTTGCCTGAAGGTGTTGAAATGGTAATGCCTGGTGATAACGTACAGTTAACAGCTACTTTGATCGCGCCAATCGCGATGGAAGAAGGTCTACGCTTCGCGATTCGTGAAGGTGGTCGTACTGTAGGTGCGGGTGTTGTAGCTAAGATTGTTGAATAATCTGACGCCTATATCCTAAAAAAAGAGCTGCCTTCGGGCGGCTCTTTTTTTTGTGCTAAAAGAAATCGTATTTATGTCGGGATGTCGGTTGACACGGTTGGTTGCAATACGTACAATGCGGCTCCTTTTTTATACAGCAGTCACGCGCCTTTTTGGGTTTAAGTGGCTAATTACTGGAGTTTTGGTCACATGCAAAGCCAAAAAATCAGAATCAGACTAAAAGCTTTTGATTATCGTCTGATCGATCAGTCTACACAAGAAATTGTAGATACGGCGAAGAGAACCGGTGCGCAAGTGCGTGGTCCGATTCCTCTTCCAACTAAGAAAGAGAGATTTACAGTTTTGATTTCTCCTCACGTAAACAAAGATGCGCGTGATCAGTANGAAATCCGTACCCACAAGCGTTTAATCGACATCGTTGA
>NZ_LWGA01000571.1:0-614 GCF_001635235.1 Oleiphilus sp. HI0117
AAGTACGCTAAGCACATATTTTAGTTGGTTTTTTGCACATAGACATAATGACTCCCCACGTCCCAAAAGAGTGCTGACCTCCTATCGTGGGTTAGCAAAGCCAGAGCCATAATATATGTGTCATACCATATAAGCGGAGGCCAGCACCATGAAAAACAATACCATAATTTTTGTCGGATTGGACACCCATAAGGAGTTCACCGAAGTCGCATATTGCGAAGATCAACGAGGCTCAGAAGTAAAACATCTTGGAAGAGTTTCTTCAGCCAAAGTATCACTTACCAAGATGGCAAGACAGTTTGAAAGCAAATACCCGCAGGCTACCCTGCATTTTGTTTATGAAGCAGGCCCCTGTGGCTACTGGATTTATCGATTGCTGACAAGCTTAGGCCATTGTTGCTATGTTGTTGCGCCATCACTGATTCCAAAGAAACCCGGACAACGCGTGAAAACAGATAAACGCGATGCACAAGATTTAGCTCGTTTGGTTCGTAATGGCGACCTTGATCCGATTTACGTTCCTGAACCCGCAGATGAAGCAATACGAGATCTATCTCGAGCACGTGAGCGTNCAATGCATGATTTGAATAATGCACGTTTCCAGCTAAAAGCCT
>NZ_LWGA01000573.1:0-457 GCF_001635235.1 Oleiphilus sp. HI0117
GAACGTAACGAGGCAAGCTTTGTCCCTGACCCTCCAACGAGGACTTAAAGACAGGATAATGTTCCTGAACCAATTGATAGAGGAGCGTCTTTTCGGGCTGATGGCGTTCATAGTATGGTGCTTGACTCGCCCAGACATTCCTTGCCGGTGACATGAGTATCCTCCTTGATACTGTTTATACATACAGCATATAGAAGAAGCTTCACTTAGCGAATATTGGCCGTAATTTTGTAAAAACAGTCCAACTGTTATGTCCGCTTTCGGGTCTTTTGTAATATAAAAATGCTAGTTAGGAAGGGCCAGATTAGATCTGAAGACAATTCTCAAGTTATGTCCGCTTATCTCACTTTCCAGAAGTAACCGATCAGATCAATATTGGCCAAAATATCCTTGTTTATCGATCAGTCATGAAGGTCCGTTTTGCGGACTTTCACGCCTTTGAGTGCTGTTTAACTAT
>NZ_LWGA01000574.1:0-592 GCF_001635235.1 Oleiphilus sp. HI0117
GATGCAGGTATCACCAAGTATGAATGGAGACATTATCTAGCCGTGGCTCAACGCAAACCAGGAGCACTGCGTAACGGCGCACCGTTCGAGACCTTGCCAGACAGCTTCAAGTCCATTCAAAAGTATTTACTTCGACGACAAGGTGGTGATCGAGAAATGGTCGAGATATTGGCCTTGGTACTTCATCACGACGAACAGCTGGTTGAGCAAGCGGTTGAGGAATCTCTGCGATGCGGGCACCCCTCAAAACAGCATGTAATGAACTGTTTGAGCCAACTCATCGAACAGGAAACACCTGAGCCTTTGCTAACACCACCCTCTCTCATTCTAAACGAAGAGCCTATTGCCAACACACAACGCTACGATCAACTAAGAGGTCATCCTTATGCACATTGAAACCATGATCCACACCTTCAAACAACTCAAACTACACGGTATGGCCAACAGTGTTATGGAGCTATCACAGCAAGCTGGGCCATCTTACCTTCAAGCACAGCCCATTCTTGAAGCCTTGATCAAAGCTGAAGTAACAGATCGAGAAGTNCGATCAATCGCTTATCAGATGAAGCATGCAAGGTTCCCAGCCTACCGT
>NZ_LWGA01000575.1:0-612 GCF_001635235.1 Oleiphilus sp. HI0117
CTGGCAGGGTGAGCCTAGATTAAAAGCACTGTGCGGTGGCGAAGCATTGCCATTGGATTTAGCTGAAGAGCTACTTCAACGCTGTAGTGAGCTTTGGAACATGTATGGCCCAACTGAAACCACCGTTTGGTCTAGCTGTGCCCAGATTACACAAACCCAAACACCGCCTGGATTGGGCTTACCTATCGCCAACACTCAGTTATTTGTGCTGGATGAGCAGCTGCGTCCTGTCCCGAACGGCATCGCTGGCGAACTGTACATCGGTGGTGACGGTTTGACCTTAGGCTATAACAATCGTGACGAATTAACCCGGAAGGTCTTTATTCCAAACCCCTTTGGAGACGGCCAACTCTATCGCACCGGTGACAAAGTACGCTACACCCACGACGGCACCCTTATGTATATGGGACGACTGGATCAGCAAGTCAAAGTACGCGGCTACCGAATAGAACTGGGGGAAATTGAGACGCTTATGCGCCAACACGACGCCATTGACGACTGCGCCTTAAGCGTACGAGAAGTCCGTGCCGGCGATACGCGGCTCATCGCTTATGTTGTATGGAAGAATAGCCCGATTAGTCTCAGTGAACTTCGTGAGCACCTGCGACAGCA
>NZ_LWGA01000576.1:0-1576 GCF_001635235.1 Oleiphilus sp. HI0117
GCAGTGCTCCTGGTTTGCGTTGAGCCACGGCTAGATAATGTCTCCATTCATACTTGGTGATACCTGCATCATGCTTGCGATTGAAGATACGTCTATGTCTTGCTATCTCCTTGCCTTCGGCAACGATAACGATTTCAGCTGCATAAACATGAAGACTCACATGCTGGTTAGCAAAGCTTGCCGGGACACTATAGCGGTTACGCTCGAACGTAATTAAGCATGTAGAAGAGACTCGCTTAGTCTCTTCTACATAGCCATCGAATGGCGCTGGGACAGGCATTAAACATGGCCGTTCTTGTCGCCAGCATTCAGCAACCGTTAGATTGGATTGTTCTGGGTGTTTTTGGCGGTGCCACAGTTCAATACATTGGCGTTCAAGCCAAGCATTAAGTTCTTCGAGAGTCTTGAACTTGGGAGCGGTATGCCATAACTGATGCCGAGCATCTCGCACCTTTTTCTCGACTTGGCCTTTCTCCCAACCTGCAGCTGGATTACAGAACTCAGCTTCAAACAGATAATGACTGACTAGCGTTTGGAATCGGCGATTAACATCGCGCTGTTTACCTGATCGTACCTTATCCACAGCAGTCTTCATGTTGTCGTAGATGCCGCGTTCAGGCACGCCACCAAAGACCCGAAATGCATGATTGTGTGCATCAAACAGCATCTCGTGCGTTTGTTTGTAATAAGCTCGCAGGAAGAAAGCTCGACTATTGCTTAGCTTGAAGTAAGCAACTTGAAGGCAGCACTTCCGACCATTGATCGTGGCGAAATCTTCGCCCCAATCAAACTGGAATGCTTCGCCTGGTGCAAAAGTCAGTGGAACATAGACTCGCTTAGCGGCAGTGCTCTTTGCTTCATGTTGCTCTTGTCGCCACTGCCGTGCAAACGCAGCAACACGATCATAGGAACCGGTGTAACCCAGTTGTACTAAATCCTGGTATAGCTGCTTGACTGACTTACGCTGCTTTCGATGCTTTTTCACCTCACGGTGAAGCCAGCAGGTTAAGGTCTTCTCGTAGTCATCCAGCTTACTCGGCGACTTCCTTGCAGGGTAGCTTGGGTCTAAATTTCTATTATTGAGGTATTTACGAACAGTATTTCGTGACAATCCGGTCTTCCGAGCAATCGATCGAATCGATTGTCCCTCCCGAATATGCCAGCGTCGAATTACGCTTAGTAGAGCCACGTCTATCACTCCATTTTCTCCTGCTTTGCTGAAGCAGGGATAGGTTTATACGTGGGTCAAAATTCGATGCAAATATATGGCTTTAGTGGGTCAGTTTTGGGTGCAAATCAACACTTTGACCTTTAGGTCAAAGAATGAGCAGAGACAAACGGCTATCAATTCTCACTGCCGCGGAAATCGAGGATTTATACAGCGTTCCTTCCTTCAACGAGTCTTATCAGCGGTTTTACTTCGCGCTAAATGATAAAGAACTTGCGGAGCTATCCAGAATACGGCAACGCAAGTACCGTTGTGTTGCCGTTGCATTGTTGGGCTACTTCAAATGCAAACCGATCCTGCTCAACCCGAGTTATAAATCCATGCAGGATGACTTGGCATTTATTGCGC
>NZ_LWGA01000577.1:0-872 GCF_001635235.1 Oleiphilus sp. HI0117
CAATGGTGCTTTCTCGGCGTTTTTCAAGGTAGTTGTCGCCTGAGCATTTAAGCTGCTTGTTTTTCCTTCTCCGGGTTCAACTTAACGTCACCCACTTTCTCCCAGTTCCGCGTAGCTTTTGACCACCTTATTTGGTTCTTTCTTTTCATCTTGCGATAAAGCTCATCCCTCTTCGATAATATTTCTTCATCCAGACCTAAGTGCCTTTGCTCTGGGGTAACAAAGTTAATTCGACTATGCCGGTGCTCTGTGTTGTACCAAGTGACAAACTCTTTCACCCAAGTTCTTGCTTCATCGATTGATTTAAATCCCTCAGATGGCCATCGACGACAGTACTTCAGGGTTCGAAATAGTGATTCTGAAAACGGATTATCATTACTTACACCAGGCCGACTTCGAGAGCTGGCGACACCCAAATCCTGCATTTTTGCTTGCATTGTTAAGCTCTTCATTGGGCTACCATTATCCGAGTGCAACACCAGGGATTTTCTGACGCACTTTTCTGACCAAACACTGCGCTCAAGCAATGCTGCTGCATGTTCTCCTTGCTCGGACTCATGCACTTCCCAGCCAACAATTTTGCGACTGAAGATATCTTCTATCATATACAGGTAATAATACCGCCCTATCACAGTTGCAGGGCAGTACGTAATATCCCAACTCCAGACTTCATTTGGCCCAGTGGCCGTATATCCCTTCGGTTTCTTCGTACCATTTTTGGGCTTGTCTCGCCCCCTGTGAGCCAGTTGATTATGTGCTTTGAGCACACGATAAAAGCTGGACTCAGAAGCAATATATTGCCCTTTATCCGCTAGCCTTGGTACGATTTGGCGGGGTGGAAGGTCCGCATATTCGGGCTCGTTACAGATATT
>NZ_LWGA01000578.1:0-581 GCF_001635235.1 Oleiphilus sp. HI0117
CCTTGCTATAGCAAAGAATGCTCCGCAGCGTGTGAGCCAAAATATTGTTCTAAATGGTGGGTGTTAATTTGCATGTAAAACTGACCCGGCTTTTGCACTTAATTTTGACCCGCCTGAGAGGCCAGATTANGGCCTGAACTTTTCTTTTATTTCCAGTTTTAAATTCGTTTATTAGTAGATTCTTTGTAGCGGTAACTTTCGTTACCTGTTTCAATGATGTGACAGTGATGCGTTAGTCGATCAAGTAATGCGGTTGTCATCTTTGCGTCACCGAAGACTTGGCTCCACTCTGAAAAGCTTAAGTTAGTCGTGATAATCACACTTGTTTTCTCATATAGTTTGCCTAGCAAGTGGAACAGTAATGCGCCTCCCGTTTGACTAAAGGGCAAGTAACCAAGTTCATCTAAGATAACCAAATCTGTATGGCTTAACCTGTTCGCAATGCGTCCCGCTTTACCTTCGAGTTTTTCTTGTTCAAGTTGATTCACAAGTTCAATGGTCGATAAGAAGCGCACTCGTAGTCGGTGGTGTTGGATGGCTTGTACGCCTATTGCCGTTGCTAAGTGAGTTTTACCCGTGCC
>NZ_LWGA01000579.1:0-4199 GCF_001635235.1 Oleiphilus sp. HI0117
AGTGATGATACGCAAGCTGGCCTTTGCTCTATCACTACTCGGTGTATTGATTGCTGAGTCTGTTTTCGCTCTTGGAATTGGTGAGGCGACTGTAACGTCTGCACTTAACCAACCCTTAAAAGCTGAAATAGAGCTTGTAAACTCAGGTGATTTCTCGGCAGAAGAAATTCTTCCTGGACTAGCAACGCGCGAAGAGTTTTTAAAAGCGAATGTCGACCGTGTTTACTTTTTATCCGATCTGAGGTTTAAAGTTGAAACGAATGCCGATGGTAAGCTTGTCGTTGTTCTTACGACAAACAAACCTGTCCGAGAGCCGTTTTTAAATTTCTTAGTAGAAGTGATTTGGCCAAGTGGCCGACTATTGCGTGAATACGCTTTGTTGATTGATCCTCCATTATTTTCAGAAGACCCTGTCGCACCGGTTAAAGCTGCAAGTGTTACGACGCAGGTAGCGCAAACTGGCGATGTTTTTAATGTACCAGAGCCTGCACCGGTAAGTCGCCGTTCTGTTGCTAACCCTTCGACTGGTATTTCAGGTGGTGAGTACGGCCCAACTGGTAGCTCTGATACGTTATGGGATATCGCAATCAAGGCGCGGCCAAATAGAAGTGTTAGCCCTCAGCAGGTTATGTTGGCTATTCAGGACCTAAATCCAGGTGCCTTCATTCAGGGTAATATCAATAAATTGAAGGCAGGTCAGGTTCTACGTTTGCCCAGCCTTGAGCAGATTAAGCAGCGTTCAACGCATCAGGCAATAGAAGAAGTTATTTCGCAGAACGAGTCTGCGAGAGGCAAACGCTCGAAGTCGGTAGCTTCAAGCCAAGCACCGAAAACTGACGTTAATCAGCCAGCAGTTAAGCGGGCTGGTGATGAACTCAAGCTTGTTGTTGCTGAAAAGACAAACGACGGTGCTAGCAGTGCTAACTCTGGTAGCTCTGCAACAGGCGGCAGTAACGGTAAAGAGACTGATCCGAAGCTAGCGATTACGCTAGAAAAATTGGATAAAGCGAGTATCGAGAATAAAGAGTTAAATAGTCGTGTTTCTGACTTAGAAGAACAGCTACAAACCTTGCAAAGACTCCTTACATTAAAGAATGATCAGCTAGCAAATATTCAGACGCAAATGCGAGTCAATGAGCTAGCGGAAGCGAAGGCTGCGCAGGAAACTGAGGAGCTATCTGAGGCTGATAAGCTGATGGCAATGCCTGACGCAGTTGCTGAAAATGCTGCTGAGGCTTCTGATCAGACGGTAGCCGCAAAAGACGCTATGGCTGAAGCTAAGGAAAGTACTGAGCAAATTGCAGCGATGCCAAAGACTGAGCAAGCAGGTCAGGCCGAGAGCATGAAACCTGCTGAGAAATCGCCAGCAGTTGAAAAGGCTAAGTCTATTGAAATGCCTGTAAGCAAGCCAGCTAAGGCTGAGCAGAACATTATCGAAGTGATCGTTGGTAATCCTCTCTACTTATCAATTGCTGTTCTAGTTGTTGTGCTGGTTGTGTTTGTCCTCTGGTTGGTTTCGCGTAATAACGCTAAGCGTGAGCAAGAGTTTCAGGCAATGCACGATAGT
Source organism: Oleiphilus sp. HI0117 (assembly GCF_001635235.1). Taxonomy (NCBI): domain Bacteria; kingdom Pseudomonadati; phylum Pseudomonadota; class Gammaproteobacteria; order Oceanospirillales; family Oleiphilaceae; genus Oleiphilus; species Oleiphilus sp. HI0117. Next base: position 1,568 of record NZ_LWGA01000579.1, read on the forward strand.
GACGAAATTGAATATGAAGAAGAGGGCGAAGATGCGCTATCGTCGGAAGACGATTATCAGGATGCTGAAGAAGACGGCATGCAAGTTGAATCTTTAGATAGCCCTCTTGAAGATGATGACGAATACATAGATGAAGACTTATTTGCTGAAGAAGAGCCTGCCGTCTCTGGCGAGGAAAATGAGGATGTAATCGCTGAAGTTGATGTTTACATTGCCTATGGCAGACTGGATCAGGCTGCAGCAGTTCTTGAAAGTGCAATTTCAGAAGAACCTGTTAGAACAGACTTGCGCTTGAAGTTGCTGGAAGTATATAAGCAAAGTGGTGATACTGAAGCATTTAACCGCCAGTATAGCGAATTAGAAGCAATTCAGGATTCTGAAGCCTTAGATCAAGCGAGCGCTATCCGCGGAGATATGCTGGATGAGCAGTTGGTGTCGCTAGAAGATAAAGAACATGAGCTTGAGCTAGATCGCGAGATGGAAGAGGTTGAGGCCTCAAAACGCGAGGTTGAAGCGTCTATTGAGGCTGAAGCTGAAGCGCTTGAGGAAGAACCACAATCTTTTGACTTTGACAGTGTTGAACTAGATGAAGAGCATGATCTAGGTATTGATGAATCACTCGATGCAGAATTAACTGCTGACTTGGATGACTCGCTTCTAGAGCCTAGTGATGTGCTAGACGAAACTGTAGATGAGATTACTGATGAGTTGTCAGACTCTGGTGAGTTTGATGATGCGATTCTTGACGTGGATCTTGATGACATAGATTTAAGCGGCGAGCTTGAGAAAGAAACCGAGATTCAGCTGCCTTCAGATTTAAGTGATTCAGCCATCGTTGAATCATTAGCTCAGGGCGGAGAAGGAGATTTAGAGTCTGACGCAACATTAGGTGCCGAAAAGCCGGTTATCAGCGATGATATTCTTGAGCAAGCTTCAGATAAGATGAATGCAGATCAGTCGTTTGATGAAGACCTTGGTGATGCAAGCGAGTTTGACTTCCTTGAAGGTACTGATGAAGCGTCTACCAAGCTTGACTTGGCACGAGCGTATATCGATATGGGTGATATCGAGGGCGCCAAAGATATACTAGAAGAAGTAACTAAAGAAGGCAGTTCTGAGCAGCAAGCAGAGGCGGCTGAATTGCTAAGTTCATTGGACTAATTATTTTGCAGTGGTAGTTTTTGGATGAAACTTGTCTTAATTAGACGACCTGAGTTGACTCTCAAATGAGTTCTGGTCATCTTTCGAATGACACGGCCGGTAACGAAATCGTTACTGGCCGTGTTGCGTTATGCTTGTCATATAATGGTAGTGCTTATCACGGGTGGCAGTCTCAAAAGAGTGGCTTACCTACCGTTCAAAAATACTTACAAGAGGCTGTATCAAGTGTCGCCAATCAGTCCATAGAGCTTGTTTGCGCGGGCAGAACCGATAAGGGTGTGCACGGTGCTCATCAGGTTGTTCATTTTGACACCGAAGTGCAGCGTAGTGAAAGAGCGTGGGTTTTTGGTAGCAACTCAAACCTACCAAAAGATATCAGTGTTTCATGGGCTGGCTGTGTTGACTCTGAGTTTCATGCGCGATTTTCTGCTACCAGTAGGCGCTATCATTATGTGATATACAATCACCCGGTCAGGCCTTCAATCTTCCATAATGAAATGACTTGGTGTCATGACCCCTTAGATGAAATAAAGATGCACCAGGCAGCTCAATGTTTGGTGGGTGAGCATGACTTTAGCTCGTTCAGGGCTGTAGGCTGCCAGTCAAGAACGCCGTTTCGGTTTGTCGAATTTATTAATGTTCAACGCTTCGGCGATATTTTAGTTATTGATATTAAGGGAAATGCATTTTTGCATCACATGGTTCGTAACATTGCTGGTGTTTTGATGGAAATAGGTAAGCAGAGAAAACCAGTAGATTGGTGTGCCGGGGTGCTCGAAGCACGAGACCGGACTAAGGGGGGAGTGACTGCGCAGCCAAATGGTTTGTTCTTAACGCATGTCGATTACCCCTCCCATTTTGGTGTGCCTGTATCTCAAGGAGCGCCGTCGATAATTCGCTCAATGATTGCAAGTGCATCGGGAAGCATGGACAATGATGCAGATCTGTGGCGTATTTCTCATAGGCTCGACTAGTTAAGCATTGTAGTATGTATGGTCTGGCCCTGTGTTTTAGGAAGCGAGCAGCGCCTCAACTATTTTTCACTATTATGCAGTCTAGCAAATCGATATAATGCTGACGCATATTTATTTTTAGCTAAAGGGTTGTGCAAGACAAAGTGCGCACTAGAACAAAAATTTGTGGTATAACATCTTTAAGTGATGCCTTGGGTGCCGTGAACGCCGGTGCTGATGCGCTTGGTTTTGTTTTTTATGAACCGAGTCCGCGTTATGTTTCTCCTGAACTTGCTTGCGATATTATTGCTAAACTTCCACCTTTTGTTTCTGCTGTAGGTTTATTTGTTAATGCTTCTAAGTCTTATGTGAAAGAGGTTTCTAACCTAGCCTCGCTAAGCCTTATTCAGTTTCACGGCGATGAAAACGAAGATTTTTGTTCAAGCTTTGATCGTCCTTATATTAAAGCCGTGCGTGTTCAGTGCGAGCAAGATATTCTAGAGGCCGATAAACATTAC
>NZ_LWGA01000580.1:0-223 GCF_001635235.1 Oleiphilus sp. HI0117
CAATATGGATCAACTGCCACTTCCATTATCACCTCAGACTTCGCCATCACCTCAAACAGAGACTCATCGTAACGTGCGCGGCGCTGATTACTACCACTAAAAACCCACCCCAAAACCAATAGGAAAAAACATGTTAGAAACACAAAGCTTACAGCAACTTCGACAGCTCAAGTTAACCGGTTTAGCCGAAGCACTAGAGATGCAGTTTAATCAACCCAATACC
>NZ_LWGA01000581.1:0-716 GCF_001635235.1 Oleiphilus sp. HI0117
GCGATATTTCTGCAAACATCGGTGTCAGCGGTACAGTCAATGCAACCGTAATCGGCAGTTATGTACTGAGCTACAACGTGAACGATTCCTCAGGCAACTCTGCTACTACCGTTACCCGAACAATTAACGTTCAAGATACTGGCGCACCTAGCATCACTCTACTAGGTAGCAGCCCACTTAACCATGAACTAAATACCCCCTATACCGATGCTGGCGCGACTGCAAGCGATGCGCTGGATGGTGATATCTCAACTAACATCATCGTCGGTGGTGCTACCGTAGATTCCAGTGTTACAGGTACCTACGTGATCACCTACGATGTCAGTGACTCCAACGGCAACCCTGCCGTACAGCAAACACGTACAGTAAATGTGAACGACTTTACTGCCCCAGTCATTACGCTTAATGGTGACAGCAGCATTAATATCGCTCTAGGTAGTGTCTACAATGATGCGGGTGCGAGTGCGTCGGACAATATTGATGGCGATATTTCAGCAAGCATTATTCAGAGTGGCACTGTTGATACCGGTACAATTGGTAGCTACACCCTTGTGTATAACGTGAGTGATGCGGCTGGCAACGCTGCAATCCCCGTCACACGAACAGTTAATGTTGCTGATGCGAGCGGCCCTGTTATTACGCTGATCGGAACCAACCCCATTAATCATGAGGTGAATACAATCTTCACCGACCCGGGTGCGACAGCGCTAGATAAT
>NZ_LWGA01000582.1:0-213 GCF_001635235.1 Oleiphilus sp. HI0117
TTGACGGCCAGAATGCGGGTGATTCTGAATACATCGCCATGGCACCGTCTTTTGACGGCATTGCTTTCCAGGCAGCTTCTGATTTGATCTTCAAGGGCAAAGAGCAGCCAAGTGGTTACACAGAGCCGCTACTTCATGCTTACCGTTTGAAGTTTAAAGCGCAATAAGTGTTTACTCAGCCCCTGCTTATGTAGGGGCACAAAAAAACCGGCT
>NZ_LWGA01000583.1:0-300 GCF_001635235.1 Oleiphilus sp. HI0117
GCACTGTCGGTCACTACCTTCATCATCAAGCTCAACAATTTGCCGAAAAAGAAGCCGTCATATTTGAGCAGGAAGTCTTAAGCTATCGTCAGCTTGATGAACTTAGCTCACAGTGGGCTCAGCTCCTATTAGAGGAGCACGTATCGGTTGGGGACCGCGTTGGCTTGTGCCTGGACCGCTCTCAGCATATGCTCGCGGCCCTAATTGGCATATTGAAAGTCGGCGCCAGCTATGTCCCGCTTGACCCTGACTTCCCCGATGATCGTTTGGCGTACATGATTGAAGACTCGGGCTTACAAC
>NZ_LWGA01000584.1:0-501 GCF_001635235.1 Oleiphilus sp. HI0117
TGACTTCCAATCACCGCCAGTATGCGATTTCATAACTGAGTGAAGCTTAGGCACAACGGTATAGAGCCGCTCTCTTTCAGGTTTTACAAGTGCCTTTGAGACCCTTTTACCATCAATTACATAACTAAATTTGGATCCTATTGAACTACTACCATCTTCTGAAGTGTGATATTTAAACTCACACGAAAGAGATTCATACCCTAGCTCACTGCTTATCATCATGAGTTCGCTCAACTCATTCAATAGTGATACTTGCTCATCCATAATATTCATAAATCACCATTCCTGCTATAACGCCGCCAGCAGCGGCCGAGTGAAACGAGGTCCAGCGACCGCAGGGAGCGATGCTGCCTGGCCTTGTTATGTTTGCCTGAACCATGGTATTGGGCTTTTATCGCCACGACCTTTCCTTGCACTCTCAATAAGGCTAACAAGACTGCGCTTATCATATTTCTTCGCTGTGTCAGTATCTCTAATTTGTATGCCTCGGGAATCATAATC
>NZ_LWGA01000585.1:0-22548 GCF_001635235.1 Oleiphilus sp. HI0117
AATCTAATTTTTGCGATCTACCGCATGTCATCGAGAATCCGAATACCTGTAAAGACTATCTCACCCCGGGATTTGCACTAGAAGAAGACAATTTACCCAAGCTCGCCTCCAAATCAATGACTCTTTTTATAAGCTGGCGGCGACTTTCATCTATCGACAGCAAGCTTTCCTGGTTTTCTAATTGAACTTTGGCGCTATCACTCATACGAGCCTGTAGCGCAGCAATACGTTTTTCAAACTCTTGAGTACTCGAATCGAAAGTGCTCAATTTTTCATTAAACTGCGTCAAAAACTCTTCTCGTTCAGCTCGAGTAATTGACAACTCCCCTGACAACGAAGCTATACGACCATCTAATACTGACATCCCTTTATCAGAGTCCGCTTTCAATGCTGATAATGAAACCTCATGAGTAGCTAAAGATTTTTGACTCTCGGCAAGCTTTTTCGTTAGCGCTTCTATTTTCTTTTCATGACCTTGAATAGTTTTACGATTCCTATCATAAGACACACCCCACAGCTTTCGAACCTCCGACTCCAGAAAAGCCATTTTCTTCTCTGCAGATGTGCCGGTTTGCATTAGTTCAGCACCCGTTTCACTAACCTCCCCTTCCAAACGAGCCAACAACAACTTGCTTTGCCCTATAAATTCGTCAGCACTAGACAAGCGCTCCTCTAAACCGACTACCGTTTGGGATTGCTGCCAATATAAGTATGATAAGCCCCCCAAAGCCAGAAGCATTAACAGCAACAGAGAAACGACTAAAGGTGAAGCAGATGATTGAGAGGCTGCAACCGGGGCGCGCACCTCGGACGAACGCACAGCATTTACTGTAGAGCTAGAGCCTGAACCGGCCTTTCCTACTTGCTGTTTTTTGTTGCCGATATCATCTCTTTTGCCTGCCGATGCCTTAGCAGATTTATTCTTATTCTTTCGACTATTATAAAGATCCAGATCATCTCGGTCCGGCCGCAAGCTATCCATTAAATTTCCTCTGCACTAATCATCTCAGGTATCTGTACGCTTAAATTCCAACTACCGCCGGGTTACCATGCACCAGCCAGTCAAAAGCAGATTCTAGCGCCTGCGCGCACCTTTGTCCTCCAATAAAACAATTCTATTTGCATGAAACCTGATGAATCACTACTATATGCGGTCTTTTTTTATCCAGACACTAATTCTCTGGGTAATCACGTGCCTTGGCATCAAGGCCAGACAGTTAGTGAGAGGTGACAAGATGCAGCCAGTAGTTGGGATAATCATGGGTTCAAAGTCGGACTGGCCGACAATGGAACACGCGGCCAACATGCTAGACGAGTTAGGTGTAGCCTACGAAGTTAAGGTCGTTTCTGCACATCGCACCCCTGACCTCTTATTCAACTATGCCAAAACAGCTGAAGAGCGCGGCATTCAAGTTATAATTGGTGGCGCTGGTGGCGCAGCACACTTACCTGGAATGGCTGCCTCACAAACCAATCTACCTGTGTTTGGCGTACCTGTTCAATCTAAAGCATTAAACGGCCTCGACTCCCTTCTATCTATTGCACAAATGCCTGGCGGAATCGCTGTTGGTACACTGGCTATTGGTGTCGCCGGGGCAAAGAATGCAGGTCTACTTGCAGGCCAGGTGATCGCATTGCATGATGACAAAGTCAAAGCTGCTCTCAATAAGTTCCGCCAGACGCAAACAGAAACAGTATTAAGCCAACCAGATCCACGAGGCTAGGCAATGAAGAAAATTGGTGTACTGGGCGCTGGGCAACTAGGCCGAATGCTCGCTTTGGCGGGATACCCTCTGGAGCTGGACTTTCACTTTTATGATACGTCCGGTTCTCCTAGCGTTGGACTTGGAGACATTACTATCGACACCGAGGCCAAGCTCGACAATCCGGCCTTAGCGGACTTCCTGAATGACGTTGATGTCGTCACTTATGAATTTGAGCACCTTCCAGCGCAACTAACACAATACATCGAAAGTAAAAGTACACTTTATCCCCCCTCAAAGTCTATTGAAGTCTGTCAAAATAGAGCTGAGGAAAAGGCACTATTTACCAAACTTGGAATTCCCACTCCTGCCTACCATATCGTCAACTCCCTTGAAGAGTTAAAAGCGGCTGTCGAAAAACTAGGTTGCCCAATCGTCACCAAGACAACGCGAGAAGGCTATGACGGAAAAGGCCAGTTCGTTATTCGTCAAGCAGAACAATGCGAAGCAGCATGGCAGGCTATTGGCGAAGGTAAAAATGGCACAAACACACTTATTGCAGAAGCATTCGTAAACTTTTCTCGAGAGCTGTCAATTATCGCTGTACGCTCAGCTGATGACAGCATGAAAGTCTACCCACTAGCAGAAAACGACCACCACGAAGGCATTCTGCGCTATTCCATCGCACCTGCAGCTAAGGTCGCGGACGATATAAATGCTCAAGCAAATCAATATATTAAAGAGTTAATGCATGAGCTAGGGCATGTCGGCATTTTAACACTGGAATTATTTGAAACAGAAAACGGCTTAGTCGCTAATGAAATGGCACCTCGAGTCCATAACTCTGGGCACTGGAGCATTGAAGGCGCACATTGCAGTCAGTTTGAAAACCATTTGCGTGCTGTCAGCGGCCTACCTTTAGGTTGCACCGAAGCGCAAAAGCTCACCTGCATGATCAATATTATTGGTGAAAAAGGTGATACCGGGAGTATCTTGTCACTTCCTTACGCCAACCTTCATTTGTACGGAAAAGAAGAACGCGAAGGACGCAAACTAGGGCACGTGACTGTGCAAGCAGATAGCCACGAAGAACTTGCCTGGCGAGTAAAGAATGTTGCGAGTTTTTTGCCTGGAAGCCCTGAATTCAAACATAGTTAAACCGATTCAAAGGCAGAAACCCCAAAAGCAGCTTGAGACACTAGAAAAACTCAAGCTCGCTTTCTTCAAACCAGTCTTCTTCCTCCAAACCCTCACTAACTTCCGCAAATATCATTTCTTTATTGGTCTGTTTTATTAATAAACGACAGACAATCGGCAAGTCATGAATCTGTGCCAATAGGTGGCTATCCACCAAGAAAAGCCTCTCATGGACTTCGTAATCAACAGGTGCGTCCAGCTCTAACAGCTCATCCTGACACAATTTAGGCAAGCCCATTCTGAGAATACAGTGATGAAGCAGCAACTGGTTTTTCAAGTCTCCCAAAAAGCGATTAGCTAGCTCCATACACCAATTTTCCTGGTACTGCACAATTGTTTAATTTTGCGCTTCAATACTAGGCATTGTTTCCCTGAGAAAAGCTCCAGAAACACTTAAATACATTAAGATAGAAAGATCTTCAGAACTAGCCTCAATGGATACAGAAACAAAGCCATCAAGAGTAGATAACCTTTGTAGGTCATTATCAGTCTTTTTAATATAAGCACCTAAATTATCAAACTGTTTTGCACTAGCACGCTCAAACAACTCCAAAATTCGTGGCACAACTTGCACACTGCTCATTGATATTCCCTCAAGACTCTCTGATCACTTCATTATTCCCCAGTACCGTTACTATACAAAGTATAGACAGCAAACTAAATACTCCACCGAACATCTAGTAGCATAAAGGAGGCACTACCAAGTATAAAGGCAACAAGGTAGAATGCACTTTCTTCCAAACAAACTAACAAACTTACTTCAGCAGCTCACCGCTAGTATATCCACCTTATGATACAAAATAGCTCTTCCCTACCCTCTTCTGTTGACCCAAGCCAAACACGCGTAATCGTTGGCATGTCAGGCGGTGTTGACTCTTCCGTTTCAGCACTACTCCTAAAACAGCAAGGCTTTCTTGTCGAAGGCCTGTTTATGAAAAACTGGGACGAGGACGACGGCACAGAATACTGTACCGCAATCGAAGACCTGAATGATGCCCAAGCTGTATGTGACAAGCTAGGTATTAAGCTTCATACCGCTAACTTTGCCGCTGAATATTGGGACAGAGTCTTCGAGCACTTTTTGGTTGAGTATCGCTCTGGGCGAACTCCCAACCCTGACATCCTGTGTAACAAGGAAATCAAATTCAAAGCCTTTCTCGATTATGCGAGTACCTTAGGGGCAGATTACATTGCGACAGGCCATTACGTGAGACGCGCTGACGATAATGGGCAAACCTTGCTATTAAAGGGGCTCGATAACAACAAAGATCAAAGCTACTTTCTACATGCTGTCAACCAAAGCAAATTAGCGAAAACCCTGTTTCCGGTTGGTGAATTGGAAAAGCCAGCTGTAAGAAAGCTTGCCGAAGAACATGATTTAATCACACATAACAAGAAAGATAGTACCGGCATATGTTTTATCGGAGAGCGAAAGTTCTCTGACTTTCTAAAGCAATACATCCCTGCGCAACCGGGTGATATTGAAACTGACAAGGGCGATATCATCGGCCGACACAATGGGCTTATGTACCACACTATTGGGCAGCGCCAAGGCTTAGGAATTGGTGGGCTCAGCGGCTATGACGAATCACCTTGGTATGTTGCACAAAAAGACCTTGATCGTAACGTATTAATCGTTGTTCAAGGCAGCAAGCACCCCCTTCTATACAGCAGCCAACTACAGACTCTCGAAACTGACTGGATCAACAAAGCTCCAAGTGAGTACCCTTTCCACTGCAAAGCTAAGGTGCGCTACCGCCAAGCTGATCAGGACTGCATTATTGAAAGTAACGACAATGGATGCTTAAGCGTATTCTTTGGGCAGCCTCAGCGCGCGGTCACACCCGGCCAATCGATTGCCTTCTATCTTGAAGATCAATGCCTCGGTGGCGCGATTATTGAAACAACGGAATAGACAGCTAAAACACTAGAAAGCTGAATTCCAAGACATGCTCAGCAATCATCAGCAAAGTAATTTTAAACAGTGAACTCTATGAACAAGACTCAACAACAAATACTTGCCCTAGCAGGGTTATTCCAGGCAATGTCAGCCGCTGACGACATTGCACAGAGCGGACAATGCAATCCTCAACACCTGGAAACTGCCTTAAATAGTCTGTTTATCACAAACCCGGATACCACACTATCGGTCTTTGGTGACCTTGCCAAACTTGAGAAAGGCCTTGAAGTCGTTCATGACCTACTTGCCAAAACTAATACTAAGGGGCACGTACTGCCCGTGCGCTACGCTCTTGCAGTCCTCCACCTTGAGAGAAAACTCAATAAAGATAAAGAAATGCTAGATGCACTTAGCCGGAAACTTGAGAGGGCACAACAGCAAGTAGAGCATTTTGGCCTGCTTCACGAAAATGTCATTGGCAGTCTCGCTGAGATTTACATGCAAACCATCAGCACCTTTTCATTGCGTGTACAGGTATCTGGCCATGAACGCCACTTGACCGTCGATCTGAACGCAGCAAAAATCCGCTGCCTGCTTCTCTCAGGCGTAAGGGCTGCAAACTTATGGCGACAACTCTCTGGCCATCGTTGGCACTTTATCTTTAAACGACGCGCGTTAGCAAATGAGTGCGAAAAACTATTAAGCCAAAGCAGAGCAAGCTAGCTGCTACATAATTATATCTGAAAACTATTACAGATCTCCTTCAATTATTGATTAAATCCAGTAACTTGCATGAGAGAGACTTTGAATCTATATTAGGAACTTCTGCTCACGAATCAATCTATTTTGCAGTAAAATCACGACCCAACCATTACTGATTTCTTAAGGAAAACACTTTGTTTAGCAACCTTCGATTTGAAGTCAAAATTTGGCTACTTCTAGCTATTGCCATTATTAGCAGCTTATTCATTCAAGTTTTTGACCGGATTAATGAGCGAGATAACTTGCTCGAAAGTCGAAAAAGTGAAGTGAAGCATCTTGTTGAAAATGCGTCTTCGCTGCTTAGCTCATTCTACGAACGAAGAGATATATTGGGTGAAGCAGAAGCTAAAAAACAAGCCGTCAACGCTATCAGACACCTAAGGTACGACAATGGCAGCGGATATTTCTGGATCAATGATTATAGCGCGAAAATGGTGATGCACCCTATTAAGCCAGCACTGAACGGCAAAGACTTAAGCGAATTTACCGACCCTAAAGGCACGCAACTGTTTTCCGATTTTGTGAAAGTCGTACGCAGCTCTGAAAGCGGGTATGTCGATTATTATTGGGCTAAACCTGGAAAAGACGAACCTGTTGCAAAAACATCATATGTTCAAGGCTTCAAACCTTGGAACTACATTATCGGCAGCGGTGTATATATTGACGATATCGATGAGCTATTCTGGAAAAAGTCACGATCGTCTATCTTCTTGCTTCTTGCCACGCTCATTGTCGTTGCTGTGATCGCTCGAATGATGACCCAAGACTTGGTCGAACCTTTAAAGCGAATCGTATCAGTCATGAAAGACGCTGCAAACGGAGACTTTCGACAAGAAATTGAGCAAACTGAGCGTCGCGATGAGCTAGGAGGTCTAAGCCGATCGTTCATCAGCATGCAAAGCGCCTTCCGTAGCTTAATCAATCACTGCAAACACGGCTCTGAAGAAATGTCGTTTTCTGCAACCGTCATGAATGACATTACATCAAGAACATCAGAAGGTGTTGACCAACAACACTCTGAGACCGAGCTTCTCGCCTCGGCAATTGAAGAGCTTGCCATGACAATTCAAGAGATTGCTAACAACGCTGCAGAAACCTCAGACCTGACTCACGAAGCAAATACTCAAATAAATCAAGGTAACGAGATGATGCGCAATACCATTGGTGCAATCAGCAGCGTCTCGGATGATATGACACAAGCCAGCCAAGTCATTAGCCAACTTGAAGCCGATGTTCAACAAATTGACACCATTCTTGGCGTCATCAGAAACATTTCTGAACAGACCAACCTATTAGCTTTGAACGCCGCGATCGAGGCTGCACGAGCTGGCGAAACAGGCCGCGGCTTCGCGGTAGTAGCAGATGAAGTTAGGTCTCTCGCACAACGAACTCATGAATCCACTGAAGAAATACAGGCGATGACTGAAGCTCTGCAATCTGCCGCTGCCAATGCAGTTAAAGTAATGGAGGCCGGAAAGATCCATACTCAATCTTGTGTGGATAATGCTTACAGCACCGGAGAGTGCCTAATGATAGCGGGTTCAAAAGTCGCTGAAGTCACCGATAGGAATAATATGATCGCTGCAACGGTGGAACAACAAGGCATCGTTGCGAATGAAGTCAGCAGCAATGTGGTCTCTATCAAAGAGGTCGCTCATGAAACCCACGAAGGTGCGACAACACTTTCACAACATAGCGAAGAGCTACAAAAGCTAACCAGCTCAACTCAGCAACTTCTTGAGCAGTACAAGGTATAGACTTGGAGAGAGCATATTTATAGCTCTCTTTTATTGTTATATTCATTTTATGCCTGATAAACACCGAGATAAGTAGACACATCTAATGAAAACCATATTACGCAAACCACTACACTTACTTATTTCAATCCCTCTACTAAGCTTGTGCTTTGCCCTAACCTGCTCTGCCAATAGCTGGAACTTGGAACATGATGACGACGGAATCAAGGTATATACTCAAGAGATAGAGGGTTCCTCATTCAAAGCATTTCGTGGTGAAACCTCGATTAAATCAAGCCTACATAACTTAATGGCCCACCATACAGACATATCTGCAATGGAACTATGGCTACAAGATTGCGCAAAGAGTGAAGTTCTTCGAAGAATATCAAATAAAGACTTTTATATTTACCAACGAACGAGTGCCCCCTGGCCTGTAAGCGACCGAGATTATGTACTACATGCCAATATTAAACAAGACCCCAAGACCTATGCTGTAACGATGACTTTCGAAGCCAGCACAGCCGTAAAGCAAAATCACGAAGACTGTGTACCTGTCACACAACTAACAGGTTATTGGCGCTTTACACCACAAGGTGATGGCTATATTTTTGTCGAATATGAAACGCATGCTGATCCTAGCGGAGACCTACCGGCATGGCTCGCCAACAGCTTCGTTGTTGACCAACCGTTAGGCACACTAGAAAAAATGCGTAGACGCGTCGAAAGCAATAGCTATCAGCTGCCCAAAGAAATGTCGTACATCATTGAGCCACCATTACCATTAGCGATCAAAAATAAATCAATTTCCGAGCAAGCCACAAAACATAAGCAATAGACCGCACCCTCATGTATCCGTGACAAAAAGTGCAACTCAGGTCACATTTGTAGTATCATTGCCGCCCATTTTTTAAGCAGCAGAGAAAGAGATTACGAATGCAACTTTCATCTTTAACCGCAGTTTCACCTATCGATGGCCGTTACGGCTCAAAAGTCACTGACCTTAGGGATATCTTCAGCGAGTTTGGACTTATTAAATTCCGCGTAGAGGTTGAAATTCGTTGGTTGCAAACCTTGGCAGCCCACCCTCAAATTGAAGAATTAAAAGCCTTCTCTGCTGACGCCAACAAGTTCCTAGACGATATCGTAAGTAACTTCTCTGTAGAAGACGCAGAGCGCGTTAAAGAAATTGAACGCACTACAAATCACGACGTAAAAGCAGTTGAATATCTCCTAAAAGAAAAGTTCTCTGCAGCAAAAGGCGACTTCCCTGAATTAGAAGCCGATTCCGAGTTCGTTCACTTTGCTTGTACTTCGGAAGACATCAACAACCTATCTCACGGTTTAATGCTTACTAATGGCATGCAGAAGAGTGTTTTACCGTCAATGAAAGAAGTTGTAAACAAAATGGAAGAACTGGCACTTGAGTACGCTGAAATCCCGATGCTTTCACGTACCCACGGTCAAACAGCCTCGCCTTCTACAATGGGTAAAGAATTTGCAAATGTTGTTGCTCGTTTACGCCGCCAGTTGGCTCAAATCGAGAAAGTTGAAATCCTGGGCAAAATTAATGGCGCTGTAGGTAACTACAATGCTCACCTATCTGCCTACCCTGATGTTGACTGGGCTGAAAATGCTAAAACATTCATCGAGAGCCTAGGACTACAGTTCAACCCGTATACAACACAGATTGAGCCCCACGATTATATTGCAGAATTGTTTGACGCAATTGCCCGCTTCAACACGATTCTAATCGACCTAGACCGCGACATTTGGGCTTACATTTCAATGGCTTTCTTCAAGCAGAAAACAATTGCTGGTGAAGTTGGCTCTTCCACGATGCCTCATAAAGTTAACCCTATCGACTTTGAAAACTCTGAAGGCAACTTAGGCCTGGCAAACGCTATATTAGGCCACTTGGCAGAAAAGCTACCTATCTCTCGCTGGCAGCGTGACCTGACAGATTCTACGGTTCTTCGTAACCTAGGCGTCGGCCTGGCGCACAGCATCATTGCTTACCAGTCCACGCTAAAGGGTCTAAACAAGCTTCAAATTAACCCGGAGCGTTTAGCTCAAGACCTCGACAACGCATGGGAAATCATGGCTGAGCCGATTCAAACCGTTATGCGTCGCTATAAGGTTGAACAACCTTACGAGAAGCTTAAAGAGCTAACTCGCGGTAATGTAATGAACCAGGAAACGATTCAAAGCTTTGTGAAGACTTTAGATATTCCAGACTCAGCTAAAGAAGAGCTGCTGAAATTGACGCCTGCTACCTATATTGGTAACGCAATAGCGCAGGCAAACGCAATTAAGAGCTAACTTTCGAAAGATTATAAAAAAGGCGCATTGAGAAAACTCAACGCGCCTTTTTTCTTTCCATTTGAAGACTCTTAAGTAATCAGTTTCGCCCATAAACCCTTTCTCTGTTATAACGGAAGAAACCTAACATTTCTTCTTCCTTCTGGATGGTACCGGCCTCATTTTTAAAGTACTTCTCTCGCAAAGCGCTTAGCTTTTCTACTAAGGCTTCACCTTCAAACTGCTCAGAGACAAGTGAACGCTCTTCCATATATGCGTAACCATTATTCCACCGATCCTCTCTCTCTTGGTCTCGCTTGACCAACCATTCTATCTGGGACTCTTCGAATCCGATGAGCCGCCTCACTTCATTAATTTCATACTGACGTTCTTCACGTGTTAATGCACCGAGTTCGCTTTGTACAATATTAAGACCAAAGACAACTTGAGATAACATACCTTTCGAATCAAGCACCAAATCTTCAACAGAGCCAAAATAGTTTTCATCATAAGCGCTTTGCAATAGATAAACTCGGTCTTGCATGCTCATATCAAGTGACTGGTTAAGCATATTAACGGTAGAGAGCATTGACTCTCGTTTATCTTCTTCAGCACTTCGTTCTTTCTCCCAAATAGCTTCTGCTAACTCCTCACCAAAAATTTCATAGCGCTTTTGCCAAAACATGCCTTGCTGCTGCAACGCAGGCATTTCATTCAGATCTAATATATTAGTCAAGAGCCACTCGTCATAGATATCAAGCATTGCTAATAAAGCAAGAATATCATCTACTAACTCGGGGAAAGCCGTTCGAATAATTCGCTCAAATATTTCCGCACCTGTATCTGGGTAGGACTGTATTAAGTCGTTACGCATTTCTTTCAAGCTTGCGTGAAAAGACGGTAAGTGTTTCTCACTTGAGTGTTCTTGAACCAATAAGCTTACTAAGGCTTCAATCAGCTGCTCAATCTCACTAGGCTCCGCTTTCAAATACTCTGGAATCTGAGGAGTAGGCACATCAAGGTAATCCTCAGTCGAGGAAGATAAAGGTAATGAAGGGCCAAGAGAAACAGGCTCATAGTGCGAATTAAGTGGCTTTTGACTGGCAAATAACTGAATAAGGAAAACGCTTAGTGCGATACTGATAACAGCGATGCCACCCAACAAATAGGGTTTCAAATTTACGTCTTTATTGTGCTCACTCATATCTACTCTCTGAATTATTATTATCTTTAGACATTTCGAGAAAGCGGCGATCCCTGCCGCTCCAAAACTAACTACTCTAGTTTTATAGCAAAGGCTGAAGTACTGGCCAGATCTGTGCTGAAAGGTTATGAGATCCTTCCACGGTCGGATGAATATCATCACTTTCCACCTGAGAAGCAGGTACCGTTCCACGCGGATCTACAAAATGACAATTCGCATTACTCGACACGTCACAAGCATAACCCAGCAAGTCATCTCCATAATTCAATGCTTGAGTTAGATTCGCATTACCTCTAGGTAGCTCGTAATAGCCGAGCCATACAACATTATCGACGCCATCTGCATCCATTTGGTTTAGCAAGTTAACCGCGTTAACATACTGATCTTCAACTAAGCCACGGCAGCTGCTAGAAATGTTCCAGCGATACCACTTAGTACGGCAACCATAAGGGTCGAATAGAGTTGCCGGTATCAAGATATCATTACCGCCGCCATCCATGACAATCGTAGAAATATTCGCATCCGTTGCTTTCGCATCTTGGTACTGTTTGTCTACAGGTGTTGCTAATGAACCACCCGATAACTCAGCGCCACTTTGCGTATAGTTTCGGAAAGTGGTACCGGCATTCGCTTGAAGGTCCTCCTCAATTACACCATTCAAATCGAATATCGAATCACCTAGCGTTACCACGTCCATACGCTGAGCGTTTTCTTCATAAGGGTTTCCCGTACAAGCAACCAAGGAACCGGCAATCGCTAGTGTCCCCACCAGCTTAATCATAGAGCCGCCTTTGTGATACAGTTTTCTTAGATTCATCGTTTTCATGCTTTCTCCAGTTGTTATTTTTGATATGGAGACATGATCCTATAATGATTAATTTAAGTTTAGTGAGGCGCAAAACGTACCAAATAGTGAATATTGTTCATATTTTGCACCCTCGATAATACACGAGCTAAAAAGAGAATAGATTTGTGATTTCATTGACAAAAAAAGGGCCTTCCCTGGCCCCACTAACTATGTAAATCTAATTAAGTCGAGTGAATGTATTTACCCGAATTACAATACAGGCTGAAGCACAGGCCAAATCTGATTTGCCAAGTTAATAGATCCTTCTGGGGTTGGGTGAATATTATCGCTTTCAACTTGAGATGCTGGAACAGTGCCACGCGTATCGACAAATGAGCAGCTTGCATTCGTCGCTACATCGCAAGCATAACCAAGCAAGTCATCACCGTAATTTAAGGCTTTTGTGAGGTTTTTATTGCCACGAGGTAACTCGTAATACCCTAGCCATATCACGTTCTGAACATCATCACTTTCCATCTGATTGAGCAGGTTTACTGCATTAATATACTGATCCTCAATCAAGCCACGGCAGCTTCTTGAAATATTCCAACGCCACCAGTGAGTACGACACCCATAAGGGTCGAATAGCATTGCGGGGATAAGAATGTCGTTACCGCCGCCATCCATAACAATGGTATCGATATTTGCGTCTGTAGACTTAGCATCCTCATATTGTTGATCGACGGCTTTAGCCAAGGCACCACCAGACAACTCTGCTCCGCTTTGCGTGTAATCTCGAAAGGTCTCACCGGCATAGGATTCGAGCGTCTCTTGAATGACACCATTAAGATCAAAGATCGAGTCGCCCAGAGTAATAACGTCATTGCGATCTGCCACTTCTTCGTAAGGGTTACCTGTACAACCGACAACACTCACAGAAACTATACAGGCAGCTGCAAATTTGACAGCCTTAGCCATCTTCACTGGCAGGTCTATCAATTTTTTTTGTTTTAATCTAATCATTTTGCTTCTCCAGCTTTTTGATTGTTTTATGGAGAAACAACGATAACGCAGTCATGAATTTTTTTAGGTATAGGATTACGTACAGATCTCATAGATCAGTGCGCAATTTGCCTTAGGGTTCATTGCACATTCGTCTGGCCAAATCATCTCTAGCGTGCTGAATAAGTGTTAAAGGATCTCGCGCTACGGAAGTGAAAACATGCAAACCACCTAAAGGCATAATGCCCTTCTGTGTTATTTCACCGATAGACCGACAATAGTGCTTCAGGTTCCCGGCCGCATCCGGTTGTGAGGTTGAAGGCATCAATATCGCCACTTCATTTCGATCCAAACTAACAAGACTAAATGCGCTATCCAACTCTGTTGATAAGCACGCTTTAACCTCATCACGCCACTGAGACTCTATTCGCAACAATGCAAGGGCATGTGACGCTTGGTCGTCTCTGCCAATCAAATCAGTCAGGCGCGCTTCTAAACCTTTTTGGTTTAACAAACCTGTTTCAGTATCATGAACATCCAACCATTTCCTCTCATCTACAATAGTTGGTTCAGCTAAAGGTGTCGCGATGACCAAAACTTGCCGAGACGAGATAGAGACAGACTCTTCCTGCTCTCCATAAACAGGCGTATAACGCCAAGAAAGGCAGTGCTGATGCCCTGACACAGAAGTGATATAAGCAACATGTTCAAACTCTGACAAAACCCCTCTAGTGATATCCTCAAGCCGCCGGGAGACTAAGCCCCCCTTAGCCTGAATGAGAGAATCCAACGAGCTCCCTTCGAGACTTTCTGAGCTTAATTCAAATAAAGATTTTAGATAGCGATTAACAGACAATAAGCGCCCGCCACCATCAACTACTGCGATACCCACAGGAACTGAGTCATTCACACTCTCTGATAATAGTTTCTCGCGCTCCAAAGCTTCTGTGCGTGCATCCAAAGCATTTGACGTTTCGACTGCCAAGCGCTCAACTGCATCGGCACGATGTAGCTTACGTAAAGGCTGGCGTAATAGTATAAACAGTAGAAATTCACCGACAAGCAACGCTAAGAAACTATAACTGAACGTTTGAGAGATCGTTTGATCTAATAAGGAGTAGTCTTCAGACACATTTGATATTACAACTAGTTGATTTTGCTGCAAAGGCATCGCCTTCAATTCATAAATATTTGGAGACAAATCCAAAACCTGAATTCGGCGACTTAATTCATCAAGAGAGTACGAACGCGAAGCCTGATCAAGCACGACTCTGCTTTCCAAGGGGTTGGTTAAAGCCATTAGATCACGCTCCCAAAATGGAGAAACAGGCAGCCCCTTGACCCCTGCACTAAATGGGTCCGTATTCTTGCTTAGCAAAACCGTATCAATATTTGAGACGTGCTGAAACCTAAGCATTACATTACTTAATGGCTCTGCCAGAACGATGACACCCAAAACATCCCCCTGATAAAGCATGGCAGTGTAAGTCACAATTCGGCAAACAGAGTTACAATCTACACGCCAAGAGGGCGCTTCTCTCTGGAGCACCTCCCTAACACTCTCTTGGTGTTGCAATGAGTCAGTCGAGTGTAATATACCAAGCTGAGTATCAAACAAAGCCAATACTGACAATCCCCCATCGGCTTGTAAATTCCAATCAAGCTCTTCTATTTCACTGCGAAAACTTTCGACATCGTTTCCCCGGATTGCCTCCATTAAAATTTTATTCAAACTTGCCGAGTTCGCTAGCTGTATCACTTTATCCGCAGAAGTTTCTATCAAACGATTTAATTGCTGTTCATATTGGGCATGCACAATAAGCCGGTTAGACTCAAACTCATGCGTTTTCCACTGAGACATCAACAAAGAAAAGGCCAACACAATTAATGTGAATACAAGGCTAATCGCTCCAAACGTTTGCCAATTAATGTTAAAACCTTTGTCTTTCCATCCTGAGGGTAATGTCTCGTCAATCATCTACTACCACCTATAGGCGAGCTGAAAAAGAACTGCTGTCCAGTATGGATCCTGCTCGTCTGAAATCGAGTTATCACGACTAAACAACCTCGAGTAACCCTCAATATAATGAATCTCAGCGCGAAGAAGCCAGTTCTCATCAGGTCTAAATGCCAGACCAAAATTAGCATCGTCAAATGAGCTCTTTGGGTCTGACGAGCCCCTCAGCTTTGTTTGTTCATAGCGAGCATACATTTCCCAGAATTCATCAAAACGATAAACACTCTGCAAGTAATAAGCTTCTTCATAAAAATCATTAACAGCCTCGCTTGCCAGTGCCGGAATATTAGTCTGGAATTTATGGCGCAAATACTCAAACGTGACAGACCATTGGAATTGGTTGTATTCAAGTGATGTCACGATATTTTCGGAGTAAAATGACGCGTCAGGCTCAACAATCATAAGTAAAGGGTCGTCACCTGCAGGAAACTCAACTGATACTTCGTACTCTGGTTTGAAGTACGTTATGGAGGCACGCCAACCATCAAACTCTTCTCCATATATTATTTTGGCTAACAGGCTACGATCTCCTTTGAGTTTGCTTGGAGAAAGTTGTGAGGCCTCTTCCAACTCATCTTTATCAGCAACAGGCTGGCTCAAGAAAAGTTGAAATGCTAAAGGCTCACCAGATAGGTCATAAGAACCAAAGAATTCCACACCATCAGCGGAATAAAAGGAGTTACGAGTCATGTCAAAATAAACGGCTTGCGGCATCACCACCCCCGTTCGGGTATGGGGAATATCCCGAGTCTCATTATAAAAACCATATTGGCTTTCAAACAGCATCAGGCTTTAGGCGCTTTTTCAAAGCCGAATTTTCACAAACACCTATAGAGTTTCTCGAAAAGCATTGTTCAGCAAAAATTTGTTCCAATCTTGAAAACTAGGCGTCACCTTCTCCGCCTTTTTAATCTGGATATTATTAACGAAGATAGTAAGTCAAGCATGAGCTAGCTCAAACATAGCTCGAAGCACCTAGCGAGGCACAGTGACCTCTGCCTACAAATCTCCGAGCACTAATGCACCGCTTTCCAATAAGTTGGCAATAACGCTTTTATCCTGTTTATCTGAAACTAAATCTAGTATTCGCTGACGACAAAGATCTTGTCTGTCGGCGAGTTCTTCAGCCAATGCGGCTGAACATTTATAAGAAGTACCATCAACATAAAGCAGACACTCCTTGAAGGTGGTATAGGCAAAGCGTGAAGCAGGGTTACGCTGAATTAGCTCACCCTCACCAAGGAGCGACTCCCAATCCTCAATACTTTCGCCGACAAGCTCAAGCTCAGGATACTTCCTTTCCGTTACATACTCCCCTAGCCAGTTTGCAAGCAAGGTCTCATTGGTCAAGGCCTCGCTCAACATTTCACGCAAGCGAGTGATAGCAGCTTCAGGGATATTACCTCGGGCAGCTTTTAAAGCCTCGATGCTATCCTGATAACGCTCATCCTCTTTCAAGCCCTCCAAGGCTGCTGTCGCTACACCGTCGACAATATCTCGAATGCTCGGAGCGCGAAAACCAACTGAATAGGTCATGCTGTTTTCTACAGAGACTCCTAAGTGCGCATGCTTGGCGGGAATGTAAAGGATATCACCCGGTTCCAAGGTTACTTCCAATTTAGGCTCAAATTCAGTCAGGATACGCACAGAGGTATCTGGTACCAATTCACTGTCGGCGCTACAAACCTGACCTACTTGCCACTTTCTGCTCCCCTCTCCTTGAATTAGAAAGACATCAAAAAAGTCATAATGCTGGGAAACGGTTCCCCCAACCGGCGCATACGAAGCCATTATGTCATCCAGACGCCAGCTCGGTAAGAAATCAAAAGACCTTAAAATCTCCGCCACTTCAGGTGACCACTGATCAAGACCTTGAACCAGAAGCGTCCAATCCCTCTTGGGTAGAGTAGGAAACCGGCTTTCTTCAAAAGGCCCACACTCGACCTGCCACTTTTGATCAGACTGCATAATTATTCGGGACTCGACATCCTCCTCACAGGCTAAACCCGCTAATTCACTTGGCTCCAACCAATATGGGTCCGAAAAAGCCTTGGAAATAAGCATTGGTTTTTTTTGCCAGTAATTGAGTAAAAAATCCTGAACATCAAAATTGTGCAACATAGCGAGCCTTATTCTTAATTAGCAAAAAGCAGGTAAAGTCGGTAGACCTGCATACCCCAGCTGTTCTATTCTGAGCATGATATAATAATGGATTGATAATGCAGTAACATCATTTGAAATATTATGAGTCAAATTAAAATCCAAACTTATGCCCTGGATAAACTTCCATTAGAGGTACATCGTCGCCTATGCAAGCTCGATAACGACTGGCTGCATATTCATAAGGCTCATCAAGTAGAGAAGGGTTTTATCCAGGCACTTGTCGCCAGTGATAACATTATTGGCTACGTTGTCGTTAAGCATAACGACGCTAGCTCTGCCCATATCCATAAGCTATATATTCACCCTTCCTGCAGAAGAAAGTCCTTTGGTCGCCAGCTTCTGCATCGAGCGATGAAAGCTGCCGCAAAGTCTAACTATGATGAGCTCTACCTGGAATGCTTTCAAGAATATCAGGCCTTCTTTGCCTCTCAAGGATTCGTGACAGCCAAAGAGCCTAATCGTGATGGGATATACCATATGGAAATGCCCTGTCTGAGGCATTATATTAAAGTCCGAGCAGAAGAGCCTCACTTGTCAACAGATGGACGGAAGGCACTGTTAATATCTCAGGATAATCATTTATATAAGTACAATAACCAAGACCAGTTTGTTAGCTTTCATCGAAGCATGCTTTCACAGGCCCAGAGACAAATATCCATACTTTCCGACACAATCACACACCCTATCTTTAAAGAAAGCTACATCCGTCAATGTCTATTGAATCTATCGAAGAGGAACTCGCAGGCAAAAATTAGAATACTATTAATCGATGATCGAACTGGTGCAGGCTATCACAATCCACTTATTGACCTCGCCCAGAAATTGACCAGCTTCATCGAATTAAGAGTGATTCCAAGAGGCGCCAGCAGGCCCCGCGATATGATTACAACGGTTGATTTTGACGCCGGCATCTACCGGAAAGACCTGGATAGCTACACGGGCTTCGTTAACTACAGCAATCATATGATCGCACAGAGACTCAGAGATAGCTTTGACCAACATTGGCAATACGCTAAACCCTCTGCCAATATGCGCCGCCTAAGTATTTAGCTAATCAATACGCACAAAAAAACCGGCATTCAGCCGGTTTTTTTGTGCCCCTACATAAGCAGGGGCTGAGTAAACACTTATTGCGCTTTAAACTTCAAACGGTAAGCATGAAGTAGCGGCTCTGTGTAACCACTTGGCTGCTCTTTGCCCTTGAAGATCAAATCAGAAGCTGCCTGGAAAGCAATGCCGTCAAAAGACGGTGCCATGGCGATGTATTCAGAATCACCCGCATTCTGGCCGTCAACAATCGCTGCCATACGCTTCAAGCTTTCTTCAACCTGTTCTTTGGTACAAACACCGTGCTCCAACCAGTTCGCCACGTGCTGAGAAGAAATACGCAATGTTGCACGATCTTCCATCAAACCAACGTTGTTGATATCTGGAACTTTAGAACAACCAACACCCTGATCAACCCAACGTACAACATAACCCAGGATACCCTGACAGTTGTTGTCGATTTCGTTCTGAATGAATTCAGGCGTTAGCGCCTTAACTTCATCTGCAGACATTAGTGGAACGCTTAAGATGTCATCTACGTTTGCATGCTCGCGAGTCTTAAGTTCGTTTTGAACCGCAAATACATCAATCTGATGATAGTGAATTGCGTGAAGTGCTGCGGCAGTAGGAGAAGGAACCCAAGCCGTGTTAGCACCCGCTTTAGGATGGCCCACTTTCTGCTCCATCATCATGCCCATTTCATCAGGAATCGGCCACATGCCTTTACCAATCTGTGAACGACCTTGTAGGCCTGTTTCCAAACCTGTATCAACGTTCCAATCTTCGTATGCGTTAATCCAAACTTGCTGCTTCATTTGAGTCTTAGCAACAAAAGGACCTGCCAACATTGACGTGTGTAGCTCATCACCGGTACGGTCAAGGAAGCCTGTGTTGATGAATACAACACGGTCTTTCGCTGCACGGATACATTCTTTCAAGTTAACAGTGGTACGACGCTCTTCATCCATAATACCCATCTTCATCGTGAAGCGAGGCAGGTTAAGTGCATCTTCAACACGTGCAAACAATTCGTTAGCAAAAGCCACTTCTTCTGGGCCGTGCATCTTAGGTTTAACGATATTGACAGAACCTGTTGTAGAGTTCTTGAATGGGCTATTGCCATTCAAGTCGTGAATAGCGATAAGCGCTGTCACAACACCGTCCATGATGCCTTCAGGAATTTCAGAACCGTCTTCCAAAAGAATCGCAGGGTTAGTCATCAAGTGACCTACGTTACGAACGAACAACATTGAACGACCTTTCAAAGAGAAAGTATTACCGTCAACACCCGTGAATTCACGGTCAGCATTCATCACACGTGTAAATGTCTTACCGCCTTTGCTTACGTCTTCAGCCAGATCGCCTTTCATTAGGCCTAACCAGTTGCCGTAAGTCGTCACTTTGTCTTCTGCGTCAACCGCAGCAACAGAGTCTTCACAGTCCATGATAGTGGTCAGTGCCGCTTCCATGATCAAATCTTTAACGCCAGCAGCGTCAGTTGAACCAACTGGGCTAGTCGCATCGATTTGGATTTCGATGTGCAAACCATTGTTCTTCAAAAGAATAGATGTTGGTGCAGCTACGTCGCCGGTGTAACCAACAA
The DNA here is from genome assembly GCF_001635235.1 of Oleiphilus sp. HI0117. Taxonomy (NCBI): domain Bacteria; kingdom Pseudomonadati; phylum Pseudomonadota; class Gammaproteobacteria; order Oceanospirillales; family Oleiphilaceae; genus Oleiphilus; species Oleiphilus sp. HI0117. The sequence continues at coordinate 19,423 of NZ_LWGA01000585.1, forward strand.
ATTTGTCTTCTTCTTTTAGACCTGAAGTAGAACCGTCAGCCAGTGTCACGGCAAGCTTACCGTCAACGATTGCGTAGTTTGTTGTACCGACGTGAGAACCCTTAGCCAAAGGTGCAGCCGTGTCTAATACACCACGAGCATAAGCGATAACCTTGTCGCCACGTACTTTGTTATAACCTGGGCCCTTTTCAGCGCCACCTTCTTCAGAAATAACTTTCGTGCCATAAAGCGCATCGTACAAAGAACCCCAACGAGCGTTAGAAGCGTTCAATGCGAAACGAGCGTTCATTACTGGCACAACTAGCTGTGGGCCAGCCATTTCAGCGATCTCTGGCTCTACATTTTCAGTCGTTGCTTCAAATGCCGGGCCTTCTTCTACCAGGTAACCAATTTCCTGAAGAAATGCTTTGTACTCTGCGAAATCCAAAGACTGGCCTTTACGCTCAGAATGATACGCATCAATCTTAGCTTGAAGGTCATCACGCTTTGCAAGCAGCTCGCGGTTACGTGGTGCCAACTCATTAGCGATTGCGCTGAAACCAGCCCAAAATGCATCCTGATCGACGCCTGTACCTGGAATTGCTTTCTCGTTTACGAAATCGAATAGCTCTTTTGCGACCTGCAGGCCTGCAGCTTGAACGCGCTCTGTCATCTTTGTATCAGCCTCAACACTTGAAATAACAAGGAAATTGCCCCTAGCAAAAGTAAACTTCTTCGCCAGGTGCGTAATAAAGGCGGCAGATTTTACATGAAAATGTGACAAACCCCAAATTCTATCCGATCAAAGTTTGCACAATCATTTACCATTTCACCCTAAATCCCAGATAGAAAATCACAAACGCTGGTCTATACTCAAAGGTATAAGCAATTTCAGTTTAACCTTTTGTATATTTTTTAAGATCTTAGCTATGTCAACAACCACTATTACAATCGCCATCGTTGCTATCATATTTCTTTGCATTGGTGCTATTTATATTTCTCAAGCGCGCGAGCGAGCACGTGTTGAGCGCATTCGCAAAACCAATGTGCTGACTGAGCGACATAACCGCATGCAACAGTTGATTCACGACCTGCCCCCGCAGTACTTAAACAACGAGCTACGCATCATGATCGCCGAGCGCTCAGTTGAAACGCTTAATGAACTGATCATTTTAAATAAAACCGAGCGCCTACAAGGTTACCTCACTGCTGATCATGACTATCTAAAGAACTTACGCGAAAACAACCCCAAATTTCCGGCAGTCCCCGTAAAAACAGAAGCCAAAGCCAAAGAAGTGAGAGGCTACCTGGAGGTACTTCAACGCTTTATTCAGTCACAACATAAGGCCAAGCGTCTGAATGCCGGCAGTGCAAAAAAATATCTGGATCACATCAGTCTTTCGATTTGCCAATCCAAAGCAGACTTATTCTGTGGCCGAGCCGAAGCGGCAAATGCCAATGGCAAGCCCAGAGTTGCAATTCATAATTACCACAGTGCAATTGATGCATTTAAAGAGTTTGCCAAACACCCTCAGGCCGCAAAAGCTATTGCGCTTTACAAAGCCAAAATCAAAGCGCTTGATGAAGTAGCGGATCAACACAACAAAAAATTCAGAGAACAAGAAGAAGCTAAAAAACAAGAAGGCAACAAAGAGTGGGATAGCTTTCTCGATGACGAAGACCAATGGCAAAAGAAGAATTCATACGACTAAAAACAAGTTTTTTCTCTTCTCTTGCATCTTAAAATAGGATTTTCCTGACATTATGTACTATTTTTAATATTTAGAAGAGCTCCATAATTAGCCCGGCTGATCGAGCTCTACCTATTCTGTCCACAATGAACTTCTCTGGACGACCTCAAAAAATAAAAAAGCCGTTTAGATGAGAAAAATCAGGCTCAGCCACCCATTAGCTAAATTATTACTATTACTAATCCTCATCGTTGTAGGGCGTTATGCTTTTTCTGAACAACTTCCCGGATACAAGCTCAGCGCTGAGTCAATACCCGAAAATATAGGCATTTACACCCAATACATCGAAGATAAAGACGGCATTCTATTTTTGAAGATATTATGGCCGCGGACTCAAAGTATAATAATGGTCTAAAATGGCAAAATGCTCCCAACGATGGCCTTGCAAAAGGATTTACTGACTCAGTATATTGGCTCCGCTTTTCAGTCGATAACATAAGCCCAGAAGCCACACGCTGGTACCTTGAGGTTCGCTACCCGATCCTTGATTCAATTGAATACTTCATACCAGATAGTGAGGGCGAGTATACTAAAGAAATCGCAGGTGATGCTTATCCCTTTGAGCAACGAGACATCGATTATCGAAATATCGTTTTTTTACACAACACGCCAGCCAACGAAAGCCAAACTTTTTATATGCGCATCGATACCTCTAGTTCGATGTTTGTCCCCCTTCAAATATGGCCCAATGACACCTTCTTTCATGAAATAGATAAAGTTAAGCTACTGCTCGGCATTCTCTATGGGATCGTAATTCTTGCGCTATTTATTTCAGCAGTAAATGCCGTATTCCTAAGAGACGTCATGTATATCTGGTTAAGCGGTATCTTTATCTGCTTTTTCTTGTACCTGGGTGGGATTAAAGGGGTTGCCTTCCAAGCCTTATGGCCAAACTCTCTCTATTGGCAGAAAATCAGCATCCCCTTCTTCATGAATATGAGCGTTGCATTCGGCTTCTTATATTGTCGCGCCTACATCAACTTAAGAGTGCTGTCTCTCAAGCTTGACCTGTCAATTAAAGTCTTGGCGGCGCTAGCTTTTGCCACAAGCTTACTCTGCTTTATTATCGAATACGAATACATCATTAGCATCAGCACAATCGTAACCATGCTTTCACAAGTCATATGTTTAAGCATCGGCCTCTACTCCTGGTATAAAGGCAATACGGCAGCCCGCCTGTTAATTTGCATGTAAAACTGACCCTGCTTTTGCACTTAATTTTGACCCGCCTGAGAGGCCAGATTACGGCCTGAACTTTTCTTTTATTTCCAGTTTTAAATTCGTTTATTAGTAGATTCTTTGTAGCGGTAACTTTCGTTACCTGTTTCAATGATGTGACAGTGATGCGTTAGTCGATCAAGTAATGCGGTTGTCATCTTTGCGTCACCGAAGACTT